>CAMWKC010000212.1 GCA_947174735.1 uncultured Porphyromonadaceae bacterium | reverse complement strand
AATTAATATAGATTATTCCAATCGTCTGTTAGAAATATTCGATGAGTCTTTTAAAAAGGACGGAAGCGTGGTCTCTATTCACAAAGGAAGTATGGGGATTTTAACGATTCCTATGTCGGTTGATGGGAGAGTATTTAAATTTGCTTTGGATACAGGTGCTAAAATATCTTATGTAAATAGGAAAGTTACTGCTAACGATTCATCCATCAAATGTCTTGAAGATTTCAATCCTCTGTTTGGATATTTCTCTACACCTATTTTTAATAAAACAGTAGGCATTGGTAATCAGATTTTTCATTGTGAATTCGGTAATTTACCTAATATGGCAGAAATGTCTCTGTCTATGTTAGGAATTGACGGAGTTATAGGTTACGATCTCTTCAATGCTTTCAATGTAACACTTGATTTTACAAACAATAAATGTATCCTAAATAATTATTCTTTTTAAATATAGAAGTGAGTTTTCTCAGAGAAATAACGACAGGGTGCTATCATTAATATAAACAGTATTGAGTCAAGACTATGCTTTTGTGTATGCTCAATTCGCGAGTCGGTTATCGATGCAAAAGAATCTATAAGTGTGGTAGTACTGTCATATTAATAACGGCTACCAACCTGTTTGTATTGGTCAGTAGCCGTTAGCTTTATTTGAGATGCGTCAGCCTAAGCAGCATATAAGTAAGATACCGATTTAAAGCCCTATATTATTGTAGGCTATTTGGTTTTAAAGGTTTGGGAAGCTACAGAGTTATTCCAAAACATGAGGGGTGTTTTACCCTCGATTGTATCCGAAACAATTTTTTTAGAATAATAAGCAAGGCTGCGGAATTGCGTGATTATATGCTCAGGCAAGGAGAAGATATATTGAATTTCTTCGCTATTAATTGATAACCCGCTAAGAAGCCATTCATCTTCAATTTGTTTAAAGCTCTTGGCTGTCTCTACATGCATAACGGGATTGAGCCTGTACATATCGGTATTATCAATCAGTTCTTTAACACTTGCCTTGAAATTGAGAAGTATCTGTTGGATTCGTTTGAAAGCTTCATTGTCTCTGCTTCCGCCTTTGCCTATTTGTTTAGCTACGGCATCTCTTAACGGAAGGATATTATTGGCAATATGACGAATTATTGCCTGAGAATAGAATATGTCATCGTAGGCTTTCATTATCAGCTTTTTGTCCTGTGCCTTTGATAAGGCTACGAGGTAAACTTCTTTATCAATAGCCAAGACACGTGGTTCCAAGCTTTTGACAATTTCCAGTTGGGTTTCTACCGGAACATTTTTTCTGCTATAAACAGTACCATCGTACTGTATTCGCTTTTCAGTCGTCTGTTTATTCTTAAACATTACCATTGTCTGATAATCAGATATGGCAGTAGTGAACGTTTCAACTATATGTGCGTTAGTTTCAGAGAAAACTTCTTCGATATCCTTTGATAAACTGTATCCATAAAGTGGTTTAACTTTAAACTCACACAAATTGCGGTTAAAGAAAGCCCTCATAATCATAGGGAACGAATTTTCATCCAACTCTGTTGCGAGTAAGTCTCTATATTCAGAATCAGTGCAAACTGTACCTGAAGAGTAGCCGGTATCTATAAATAATTTATGCGAAGTTTCGACATAAATCTTCGATGTTACAAGGTCTTGAATATTTTCGTGGTTCTGATTGGCAGAAGCATATTTCAACAAACGAATATTTTCAATACGCTGCTCCAAAAGCGGATGAGAAATCCAAGGATTTTTCAAGCGAACACGACTTCTCGGCACTTTCGATAATTGCTCGGTTGCCGTTACGGTTTCGTCTATAATTACACCGTCGAATTTATCAGTCAATGTCAAGAATTGCTTATAGCCAGTCCAGTAAGTAGAAGGTATGAGCTTCTTTGACTCATAGATGTTTTGAACGAAAGTATTATATGCGTTGAAACGTTCTGTAATAATTTCAATCTTGCATAAGGCGGAAACAGTAGCTTCGACCCCGGCAACCATCGCACTCTTTTTATCAGCCTCATATTCCATTGAGCGTGATAGTCTCATGTATCCACGTTGCACATAAACAAATGTCTTCTTCAAAATCGGACGCACAATAGAGGCTTGCTCTGAGTTGACAAGATTAGAGATAATATTATAACAGATAGCTACTACTTGCCCTACGCGCATACTTTTCTGGCCAAAATGCCCGTATTCATGAGCAATTACTGCTTTGAACTCCTGTTTATTAAGTCCGAACAGAAGCCCAAGGCCGATTTCAAGGTTCTTTCTCCCCGGGAAGAATAGACTTAAATACGGCTTATTGTAAAATACACAAGCATTTACCTCAGGAGAAACATACACATGCTTCGGCATTTTTTCACCTGCACTTTTAGATATTTCCTCAATAAGAGTAAATAGTTGAGGTGCATTAGATTGTAAGATTTCGAGCCTGTCCGGGGCTTCGGAATGTGAAAATACAAATAGACTTTTGACTATCGCCCATAAAAAACCGATAATAATAATCCATCCACCAATAATGACAAGTAGAGATCGAATTGAAATATAAGTAGATAATAACCCAATTGTAAACCAAACGCCTACCCATATAAGGAATATGGCGAACGTAAGAATCAAAAGATATACCATACAGAACACTCCGATTCTCAACAGTACATTAATACCGGATTGAAGTATATCCTTGTCAGTTTCATTCTTTTTATTGGTTAAGGCAACTGCAAGCATCAATAAAAGCATTATCGCCACAAGAATGATGGCTACTATACCAATAATACTGATAAATGAATGAGATTCTTTGTGTACAGGAGTAGCAGCAGTAGTAGATGCTGAAGATTTTGTAGGTACTCCTCTGAGAAATGCAGAGACAGAGTTATATGCGTAGGCTTGAGTCGTACTGTCAAAATCCTCATAACGGGCTCCTTGTGTGAAACCGATGGAATTGTTGATTAATTCATCATTGTTACGAAGCCATTGCAAATCCGAAAGAGGAACAATCGGCTCAACCCGAATCATTCCACTGTTGCCAAATATATACTGACTATGACTCAGGACAGAGTCTGTTCCGGTGATATACATTAATGGCAACGACAAGCGATGATGTTGCGTATCATATTTTGGTGGCCATGCCCAATCAATTTGTGTATTTTTATATTCGTCAGAATTGCGTAACCCCTTTAATATCCATGTAAACCCCATATTCGCAGCCTTATTATCCTTAATATGGCCGACATTGTGGTAAGATATAATCCATGCTTTCTCAGCATTTTGAATAGAAGGAGTATTCTTTGGAATAATCATTCCAATCACATCTTTAACGGAAGATGCCTCGTTACCCCAATAAATAAGGATTTCTTTTGCCGTATTTGCATCAAGATACATGAAGTCATCAGGCAAATCCAGTTTAACAGGTGCCTCATTAATAGAAAAGGAGCCCATACGAACCGACATACCCTTCTCCGAACCATTCTGTTTGGGTTGGTCCAACAACTGAGCATAATTGACCTGAGAAGCGTACATATTCGTATCCTGCTCCTTTACATTTTTCGCTGCCGCAGCAAACGGTATAAGTGCTGCTAACAGAAGCAGCACTTTCCAACCATACAACCATAAGAAGACCTCCTCATAATAAAGTGATTATCAAAACATCTAATTCAACTTTGTTAACTCTTCCTACGCATAGTACATTCCGTATGTATATTTACACTTAGTAATTTTAGTAGTCGGATTCAAATTGCTTTGCCGAGATTGAGGGACCTAATCCATTTCCATAAGATGACATTTGAAATGACATTTCTCCTTCTGTCCATTCATTATTTGTACATGTGACAGAGAATTTTCCACCATCATGGTACGATACATGATTGTTAGAGGAAGTCGCTTTAATTTTGAGCTTAAAATTACCTGATTTGGAAAACGTAACTTTTGATGAAGAATAAGGTCTGAGAACAACAGTTGTATAATAGCCTCCCTGTGCATATACTATTCTTAATGTCATCGTATAGTCTGACAAATTTTTAAATGAGATAAATGCTGAGGGCTGTGAGGAATAGGAGGAGGTTATAGGACTATCCCAATAATTGTATTGAGCAACTGTAGGAATTATAGATGTAAGGCCGATAATAAAGGCCAAAATAAACTTTTTCATGGCTTTGTTATTCATTATATTTCTTGATCTCTTTTACACTCCCGACTGCGCTGAGACGAACTTTAAAAGCTTCGTGACAATCAGAGCAGCAGTATTGATGCCATGTTCTGCCGTAGCCGAGGTTTGCACCGAGAATCCCGGGAACTCCGGTTACCATTTGCAAAAGTGCTCCGCCGACAACGGCACCGGTTTTAGCGAGAGCATCGCTAACTTTACCGTTAGTAGTTTTAGAAGTTTGATAGCTGCCACAATAGGGGCATTTTACCATAGTTGCCATAGTTATTGAGTTTTATAAGTTGTACATTTAG
>CAMWKC010000211.1 GCA_947174735.1 uncultured Porphyromonadaceae bacterium | reverse complement strand
CCCGCTCAAATTCTTTCAGTGCATCGGCATGACGTTTCTGACTCAACGCCTTTAGACCTTCCATTGTGTGTAAGTTGAAAAAAGTATAGTAGGATTCAGGACCTTCATCTATGTCATCTGCCATTTTACGCAGACGCATACTCTCCATAGTAATGGAATCAAACATATCCATTGAGTATGCAAGCGACATCATATTACTGAATACTACATTAATAATATGTGTTTCCCCGGAAGCGACTGAAATATTAAAGGCATGGCGCAGATGTCTCATGGCGGTAGCAGCGGTCTCGGCATCTTTGCTCTGCTGACTGATTGAGGTATATATCAGGCCAGAATATAAATGATAAATTGGGAGATCCATATTCATTTTATCCATCAATTCCTTGGCCTTTGCCATGTTTTCAATAGCCTTTGAATAGTCATAATAATGAAAGAACCATATATATGCCATTTCGGCATAAGCTTTTATTGAAAGCTCATGCTCGTATTCTTCATTCGAATTAATCCCACGGTCACCGAGAATGGTAAAGCACACTAATGAAGAGTCAAGATGTATCCCGCTGTTACGATACGAAATACCTTTTTCGTAAAGTACTTCAGATTTAAGTTTCAGGAGGTGTTCGTACGATTCCTTATCCTGAGCCCAGACTCCCAAAATGCCGATAAATAAAAAAAGCCAGGACAGTATATACCGAGAGAATGTTATGTTAGTTAGACCAATTCCCATTCAGATAATTATAGGTTGGCAAAGTTAGAATATTTTTTATAAATCACCAAACTTTTTGAAAATTATATGGGAACGTATACGATAAAACGCGAGGTCTGTAGGACCCCGCGTTTTTATAAAATTAAGTTTGAGAAACCGGTTTATCGGATTATCTTACGTGTGCTGACAGAACCATCACTGAATGTCTGACGCATTATGACAATACCTTTAGCTGTCTCAGACACACGACAGCCTGTGAGATCAAAGAATTCAGTAGAAACAACTCCTTTTTCCACACTTATTGATTCAACAGCCGAAGGTACAGGCACCTTTGCCTTTGCACCGTTACAAATGACTCCCGCGGCGGATGTATCCTGCTTTATAAGCATAGCCACTACATGCATATTGGCAGGGTTTTGATAGCTTTGACCACCGTTAGCAGTCTTGAAGTCAGAGAGTTTAGCTTCAAACTGATGCGTATAGGTCTCGTTATCTTTCAAGTCATTGTATTTCGGTAATGAATTGGCCACGCCTCTCGGATTAGTTGCGAATACGGCTACTTCATTGTAAACGATATCTTGTATGGGATCAGGAGCATTTACGAATTCTTTCAGATAAGGATCATCTTTCAGTGCTGTCACACCGGAAAGACCGTTTCTCTGCCACCAAGCTGCTCCGCTGCCGGTGAGCCCGTCTTCGATAACTACGTATGCCACACGGAAATTGAATCCATCGTCAGGCACTTCAGCAAATGTAACTTCGCTTGTAATAAGGAGTGATGTCTCGTCATCGTTCCATTCCGCCTGCACATCAATGTCGGCCGGAGCAAAAGTCTCCGTAGCCTCCATATATTCATCTACTGTACGGCCGGCAATGAGATTAATAAGATCCAGGCCGAAATACGGGTCTCTGCCCGGGCCGACGCGATCGAAGAAGACATTGGGATAGACATAGTCCAAAGCGGGAATACCGCTTTTAAGCTCCATGATGTCGTTGCCGTGATATGATATACCGATGAAATCTTCGAAAGTATCATTAAGTAATTTCATACCGGCGATGCCGCGCGGACAGTTGTTACACCATGTACCTGAGAACTCTTCAGCAACTACTCTATGAACGGGGATACGTTCCAGAACTTTTGCCTTCACAGTGCAGGAAGGAGAAGCGCTTTGGTTGGGTTCACCGTTGACTTTGGTGATAGACAGTGTACCGGTATAATCGCCGTTATCGGAAATGGCATCAACGGGTACAGTTATATCATACATGCTACCGAGAACATGGTCAACATTCACTTCAAGAGTACCGCTCTGGGTGTTGTCACCAAGCATACAGGTGTATTCCACAGAGGTAATAGGTACCGTACCATGATTGATAAGAGTAGCTTTCAGTTGTGAAGCCTCACCTCGTTTGGCATATAATTTACTGCAAGTTACCCCGGCTCCAAGGTCAACGAAATCTCCTTCAAGAGTAGCTGTACAGCAAAGAGCATACTGATCCGTGGGTTCAAAGTTAGGAAAATTTGCGGCCAGACGGCTGATAAGAGCGTTGGAATTGGAGTCGGCAGTAGCCACAACAGGATAACTGGTAACTTCTGCCTCAGGGTCTATGGCTTTGACATCGAATGAATATCCAAGATAGACTCCGCCGGAGGTAATCTTGTAAGGCTCATCGAGAATATAGGTTATCGTACCTAAGTCAGAGCCACTGATAGGTTCAACATCTACGTATTCATTACTGATGTCGCCGGAGAAATGCCGAGAGATACCGGGATTACTCAAGCTGGTCGACACCCACATCTTGAAATTGTCGATATTGTCATTCACAGGCACCGTAATGGTAAATTCCTTTACAGTAGTATTGAAGTCAGCCAGAGGCTCACCGGGTACAAATATGGCGACATCATAGTGGTCTGCCATACCGAAACCTATACAAAACTGGTCAGCACCGGGAGTATTGTACGAGAACTTATTTGTTCCCGCAAGGGCCATTGCCGATGCCGCAGTCATAAAAACAGCGGTAAGTAGTGTTTTTGCGGAAAGAAGTTTCATTGCTGGTATTTATTTAATGAGTATTTTCTTAGTAGTATCTTGTGTACGCACAATGTAAACGCCGGAAGCAGGAAGAGCTACACGGCAAACCTCGCTCGCTATCACACGACCGGAGATATCGCTAACAGTGAAGGGTAACGGGCTTGAAATCGTGCGGTTCTCTATAATTATGGTGTCAATTGCTGTCGATGTTACAGCACTATTATCGGCCTCGACACGGAAAGTAACTGATTTATCTGAATTTTCAGCAATATCTTTGATAACGACTCCAAGTCCGTTACCATCCCAAGTGCTGAACTCGGGTAGAATATCGCGCGATATTTCATACTTGCCTGTGGAGCCTGGGAAAGGGTCACCGGCTTCAGAGCTTTCAGAGCCGTTACCGTCAGCTTTCATCACCTGTACACAAAGATGGGAAGGGTCATTGTTGAGAGTGTTGTCAGCCCATTTATCCTCCTGATAGTCAATATGCCATATAAGCAGGCCATGACCCGGAAGCGATTTGTCCCATCCCTGTAACTGACGATTCTCGATAAAGAAAAACTCTGTAGGTGAGTCGGTTCGCAGAATGAAAGCCTTGTTCTCGTCAAGCGGCGGAAGAGTATAGGTCTGGCCAGGTATTATTTCTTCAGGTTCAAGCCAGCCGAACACACTGCGTTCGTAAGCTGTAAGATTGCACGGACGCCTTTGGTTGCCATTGAGCGAGCCATGGTCCATAACGTCCCATCTACCTGTGGCATAGTTATTGGACTGATCGGTAGGGTATATATCCGGCAAACCTAAAACATGAGAGAATTCGTGACAAAATGTTCCTATTCCTGTAGGATAATCTTTTTCCATTTCATTGACGCAGGCATAACGGTCGAGGATAACTCCGTCCAGCACCACAGACTCTGTTATCTTCTTTGAAATGTAGGCTGCATGAGGCCATACAGTGTCGGCACCTCCGCCCGAAGACTCTCCATAGCCGGCATAAACAATAAACACATTGTCAACCACACCGTCATCATCGGTGTCATAGAGAGAAAAATCAATATCGTCATCAAGAATGTTGCACGCATCAATCACCATTTCATGCGCGTATGTGTCATAGATATTGTTGATGTTGGCACCGTAGTATGAGGCCTTCTTAGGGAGTAGGACGGGGCCGTAAACATCGAACTGCGGTTCAAACACACCGTTTGAATTTTCGCGGAAATATTGTTGGCAGCTTCCTTTGCAGAAATAATCGGAGAAATCATCTTGCATAAGCATACCGTTGAAATATACGTAAGCATCCTCTACGTTGAATGGTGTGCCATCAAATTCGGCAAGGATAACCAACGTTTTCTGCTTACCGTAGAGAGGAAACGTTTCGTCAGTCCTTCCGGGTATAGCAGCCGACACGATGTCGGTCAGCAGTAGTGTGAGAATTGATGTTAAGTATAGCCTATTCATACTGTCACTTTTAAATTTTTTACGCTGCAAAATTACTTTTTACAATATTAGCTGCAAAAAATAAATCGCGTACTTTGTGCGGAATCATGATATTGCACAAAAAACAGTAGGCAGTCATTCAATCTGATAACTGTTGGGGCTGTCCGTCACCTTTTGGATTTATAGACACTTCCCTCTTTTATACTACTTTGACTTCTTGAAAAGATAATTGATTATCTTTTCAAGAAGTCAAAGTAGTAGTTTTGAGTCGCTTCTTTTATAGAGAATATTTC
>CAMWKC010000210.1 GCA_947174735.1 uncultured Porphyromonadaceae bacterium | reverse complement strand
ACATATTACCATACAGTGTATCAAGCTGGGCACGTGCCGGGGCACTCATTTCGTTAAGTATATATGGCTCGACAGCACTCTTGAAAGTACCGACTTTTACTACTTGAAAATTAATGCCGAGTTTATCGAACAGATTTTTCATGTACATCACAGTGCCGTTAATACCGTTGATATGTACCTCACCACCGGGATTAACAAAAATACTATCAGCACACGAGGCTACAAACAGGTCACCCATACCTATAACATCGCCATAAGCATAAACAGGCTTACCGCTTGACTTAAAATCGACAACAGCCTCACGCAGAGCGTTGAGAGTAGCCGGAGAAGCTATAGCGCCGTTACACTTTATATATAAGCCATCTATCGACTTGTTGACCTTAGCCTCACGCAGAGCCATCACCATACGGTTAAGAGTCTGCGGACGTTCCATACGGCCCTGCAAAAGATTCATATAATCAAATCCTGAGGCCTCTTCCACTTCAGCTATAGTACCTGACAAATCAAGTGTCAGTACACTGTGTGAAGATACCGATGAGGAACTCGTAGCCGCTACACCAAGTTTTGCCACTATACCGATACTTACAATAACAACCACAGCTACAAAAAGAACCAGAGCTACCCAGGCACCGACAAACGATGAAAGGAAGTTGAGAAAGAATTTCTTCAGCATCTTATTGATTACGTATTCTTACTTAGTTACGCATTTATGATGTCAGAGTGTGCCGGAAAGTCAGAGTGTGCGTATCACTTCCTTGATACGCTCAGCCAGTGCTTCGGCCTCCTCGGCAGTAGCTGCCTCACTATAGATACGGATTATAGGCTCTGTATTCGATTTACGCAGATGCACCCACGAATCAGCAAAGTCTATCTTAACGCCATCTATATCCGTTATGTCTTCAGAAGCATATTTATTCTTTACTGCCTCAAGTATGGCATCTACATTTATATCAGGAGTAAGTTCTATCTTATTCTTTGATATAGCATACTGAGGATAAGTAGCTTTCAGTTCACTGACCTTTCTGCCCTCCTTAGCTAAAAGAGTCAGAAACAGAGCCACACCCACCAGAGCATCGCGTCCATAATGCAGTTCCGGATATATGACGCCACCGTTACCCTCGCCACCTATAACGGCACCGGTCTCCTTCATTTTAGCCACAACGTTTACCTCACCTACCGCTGCGGCACTGTAATTTCCACCACGATTACGGGTCACGTCACGCAAAGCACGCGAACTACTGAGATTCGACACCGTGTTGCCGGGGGTATGACGTAACACATAGTCAGCCACGGCTACCAAAGTATATTCCTCCACAAACATCTCACCATTCTCCATCACTATAGCAAGACGGTCAACATCAGGGTCAACTACAAAGCCGACATCGGCATGACCATTACGCATCAGACCGGCTATCTGACCGAGATTTTCGGGAATCGGTTCGGGAGTGTGAGCAAAATGTCCGTTAGGTTCGCAATTAAGTTCTATTACTTCTTTGACACCAAGAGCACGAAGCAGACGCGGGATAATAACACCTCCGATAGAGTTAACCGCATCTACAGCTACCGTAAAACCGGCTTTTCGTATGGCCTCAACATCCACTAAGGGCAGAGACTTAACCATCTCTATGTGGCGTTCTCCCCATGTATTGTCAATGTACTCTTGACCTAAGGCATGGACATCGGCAAAAGTAAAATCTCCATTCTCGGCTATTTCTATTACCTGTCGTCCTTGCGCATCGTTAAGAAATTCACCTTCGGCATTAAGCAGTTTGAGTGCGTTCCACTGTGTCGGATTATGACTGGCAGTGATAATAATGCCACCATCAGCCTTATTACCTGTCACAGCAAGCTCGGTTGTAGGAGTAGTGGCCATACCTATATTGATGACGTCGAGTCCCATAGCCATGAGCGCACCAATCACCAGATGTTCTACCATAGGTCCCGAAAGGCGTGCATCGCGACCTACTACAATACAACGGGCAGCCGGATTAGAACGTTTGATAAATTCAGCGTATGCTGATGTAAACTTGACTATGTCCACACCTCCGAGTCCGTCGCCCGAGCGACCTCCTATAGTACCTCTTATTCCTGAAATCGATTTTATTAGTGACATCTTTCTGAATCTGCTTAAATGGTAGGATTAATATTCTGCTTTGAAGTAACGCACATTGATAATATAAGGTAGACACTGCATCTGGTCATCAGTAAAACCTACGTATGACTTCAGCACCAGATTAACCTCACAATTGTAGCCCAGATAATCAAGCGGCGTCTGTATACCTGTACCCCATTTAGTCGAACTGGTAAGTACCTTATTGCCCATGACAAAACTGGTGTTACCCCAGCTCGAGTTAACATTGTCGGCATTGCCGTCCGGAGCAATACTGAGACCTTCGTACATATATTTTATATTCTGGCGCATGAAACGGAAATATACTTTATCTCCGGCTTTGGCACGCTGTGATTTATCTCCGGGATTGATTACCTGCATGTATAGATAACCGTCCTCATCCATACGGTAGAACGGTGCGTCTGTACCACATTCAAATACGGAATCAGCAGGCACATCAATCTCTACTTTTTTACCGGCCAGATACCAGTTGCAGGCATATTCTTCATCACGCAGCATATCACTATAGCTTTCAGTGTCATTACAGGATGCCAATGACATCAGCAGCAACACCGAGGCTACGTAAGAAGATACTTTGACCAACAGTTTCATCTTATATATCAAAGTGTGTGTTTCGTTAGTTTTCTGTATTGTCAGTTTATAATTCATATCTCTATTCTGGGAAGATTATGTCCGAGATAAATGTCATAATCACCCATAGCATCTATCAGACGCTGTCTGCAATCGGATAGATTGCCTCTGAATTCGCCTCCGGCCGCCATACGATGCCCGCCGCCGTTGAAAAGGTCTTTGCATATTTCAGATACCGGGAAGTCATTAATGCTGCGTGCTGAAACCTTGATACAGTCAGGGTCCTGACGCATAAAAATAGCATACACGACACCTCTAATTTCCAAAGCGCGGTTTACCAATCCCTCAGTATCACCGCGTTCATAGTGATAACGCTCAAGCTCAGCACTATCTAAAGTCACTAAAGCGGCATGATGCTCAGTAAACACTTCCAGCTTTTCAGCCAAAGCATAGGATTCAAGCTTTAAACTCCAGTAAGAGCGTGTCAGTAGTGCTTCTTTAACTATTTTTGTTTTGTCAGCACCTTTTTCTATGAGACGTTCAAGTATCTCATATATATCGGCATGTTTACAGTTGACTGAGAAATTACGTGTATCCGTTACCAAACCGGTCAGCAGACATGTGGCTGAATCACTATTCAATTCTTCATAGAGACCGGCGGCAGCTATAAGTCTGAAGCATAGCTCACATGTAGAAGACATATCGGCATACGACACCATCAAATCGGTGAAACGCACCGGTTCCTGATGATGGTCTATCATTATCTTGCGGCATGGTGCTCCCTGTATCAACGGAGCGAGATTATCCTGTCTGGATGGTGTGTTGAAGTCACAGCAGATTATAAGATCAGCATCATGTACCAACCGTTCACACCAGGGTTCGTAACGTGTATATACCACTATTTCTTTAAATCCAGGCAGAAATGCCAGTGAACGCGGCGGTGTATCAGGCACTACTACAGTAGCTTCTTTACCCATACGATGTAACAGATGAGCCAATCCGAGCGTACTGCCTATGGCATCGCCGTCAGGACGTACATGACACGTCAGAACCACCTGCGACGCAGCGTCGATCATGGCCTTAAATTCTTTTACCTCGCTTGCTTCAAGAAGTCTATTCATCTATGTACGGGAGCTTTGTTATTTTCAATCTACAAAGATAATAAGAAAATCATAATTTCTCACTACCTTTGCATAAAAATCAATCACGTTCATGCACACTACTGAAGAAAAGCTACAGGCTTTTGGCCGAATGCTCGAAGTACTCGATACTCTGCGTGTCAAATGTCCCTGGGATGCAAAACAGACCAACGAGTCTCTGCGCCCCAACACTATCGAAGAGGTTTTCGAACTGGCTGATGCTTTGATGGCCGAAAATACCGCCGATATCCGTAAAGAACTGGGCGATGTGTTGCTGCACATAGCCTTCTATGCCAAAATCGCCGAAGAGAAAGGACAGTTTGACATTGCCGATGTGTGTCATTCTCTCTGTGATAAACTTATTTACCGTCATCCTCACGTCTACGGAGAGGTAAAGGTAGATGGTACGGACCAGATTCTAAAGAACTGGGAAGAGCTTAAGATGCGTGAGAAAGGCGGCAATAAGACTGTACTGTCAGGTGTGCCCTCCGCACTGCCGGCTCTTATCAAAGCTAACCGTATACAGGAGAAAGCCAGAAACGTAGGATTTGACTGGGAAGAACCGCATCAGGTATGGGATAAAGTCAAAGAGGAGATAGACGAGGTCGAACAGGAAATGAAAAAAGGCTCTGCCGAAGGG
>CAMWKC010000209.1 GCA_947174735.1 uncultured Porphyromonadaceae bacterium | reverse complement strand
ATGTCAAAATTGACCTTCGTCACGATAAAATAAAAAAACTCAGTGTAATACCCTGGGCTTCGATTGACAGTCTTGCCGACAGTCTTGATGTCTACTATCCACGTGTGGCTGATCTTCGTAAAGACCGTGCTACATACGAGAAATATTCATGGCATACACGTTTCCGTGAGGAATTTGCAAAAGATCCTGACAGGCGTAATCGTGCTCTGAATCTGGCACGCAAAAAGACTATCGACGATTTTAACCGCATTAAGAATTTTCCTTTCCTTAAAGACCTCCGAGGACGTGGTAGCCGATGTCCAGTATATAAGGAAGACCGCAATATACGCATTTATCCTTACGGACGTATGGCCTCACGAAGTATCGGACGTGTCAACGAAACTACCGAATCACGTGAGATACATGGTTACTCAGGTCTGGAAGCAGCTCTTGATACTTTACTTTACGGCCAGCCCGGACTCGCCAAACGTGTAGCGCTCAACAGCGGTTTCTCCAATTGGGTTGCAAAACCGGCTATACGTGGTTTTGATATTCACACCACTATAGACATTGACCTGCAGGATATGCTTGAAGAAGAACTGCTCAGTGTGTGCAGAGAGTCAGGAGCCGAATGGGGTACCGCCATACTGATGGAGGTAGCCACAGGCGAAATCAAAGCTATATCCAATGTCGAAGCTCTCGGCAACGGTGTCTACGGCGAGGCACTGAACCGTGCGGTATTGCCTTTCGAGCCGGGTTCCGTAATGAAACCTATCTCGCTTATGATTGCTTTTGAAGACGGATTGGTACATTCGGTAGAAGAACGTGTAGACTGCAGTCCTTTCCAACGCACTACCGACCCTCATGCACCCAGTGTCAAAACCATGAAACAGGTTATAGAAATGTCTTCAAATACCGGTATAGCACGTGTAATATTCCGTCGCTATGCTCAGAAACCTGAGACATTTCATGACCGTTTGGCCTCGATAGGCTTTTTCGAACCTATGAAGACAGGTATTGCCGGTGAATGTGTGCCACGTGTACGCCGTCTGGTAGACCGGGACGCTCACGGCAACAACATTACTCTGACATCACGTCATCTTGACCTCGCACGTCAGGCATACGGCTATAACACTGAAATACCCCCTCTTTACACACTCTCTTACTATAATGCTATAGCTAACGGAGGCAAATACGTACGTCCGCACCTTGTACGCTCACTCACTGACGAGAACGGACGAGACTCAGTGATGCCTATTACCTACATACGTGACAGCGTATGCAGCCGTTCAACAGCTTATAAGGTAAAACAATGTCTGCATGAAGTAGTCTGGGGTGAACACGGCACAGCACGTATGGTACGTGACGACCGTGTGAAAGTAGTGGGCAAGACCGGCACAGCCTATCCGGTACGCAGTGACGGACGCGGTTACGATACCAGCCGACGTCGCTATGCCTTCGCAGGTTTCTTCCCTTACGAGACACCGCGTTATAGCTGTATGGCTCTCGTACTGGCTCCCGGCGGCACAAGTGCAAACCGTACTTCAGGACAAGTGGTGAAGAACATGGCTGTAAAGATGTACTCACGTGGTCTGCTTAACATACCTTCGACTTACACTCAGACTCCAAGTCCGACAATACCTGTGTTAGCTGCTTCCGAACAATATGACAGCAAAGCTCTTACCGGAGCTATAGGTCTTAAGAGTGTACGTAAGGTAAAGGCACCGATGCCTGCTAAGAACGGAGAGGTACCTGACGTAGTAGGTTACGATGCCCCCACTGCTGTAAGCATACTTGAAAAAGCCGGTCTAAATGTCCAGCTACGTGGCAGCGGACGTGTTGTTTCACAGCGACCAGCCGCCGGCACACCACTGAAAAACAACGATAATATAACGATATTTCTGCGTCTCTGACCAGCTCCCGATTGGTCATAATATACCCGGAAGTACAATACGACATAATAACAACAACCATATATGACCCTGAAACTATCAAATCTGCTCCGCGAAATAGATGTGCTGGAGATTATAGGTGATACCGACAAGAATATAGTAAGTCTTGAAAGCGATTCGCGCAAGGCTGTTAAAGAAGGCATGTTTGTTGCCGTACGTGGTGTCACCACCGATGGACATAAGTATATACCCGTCGTTGCCAGTACCCACGTGGGGGCAATAGTCTGTGAAGAGATGCCGGCTGTCTATGAACAGGGTATTACTTACATACGTGTTGCTGATTCAGCTAAAGCTCTCGGCCAGTTAGCTTCAGCCTGGTACGGACACCCTTCGGCACGACTGCGACTCGTAGGTGTGACCGGAACTAACGGTAAGACTACCACAGCGACTCTGTTGTATGAAATGGCACGCCTTGAAGGGTACAAAGCCGGGTTGCTATCGACAGTGTGCAACTACATCGAGGGTCGTACTATACCGACTACACATACGACTCCTGACCCACTGACACTCAACGCATTGTTAGCTGAGATGGTGGAGTGCGGCTGTGATTATGCTTTTATGGAGGTTTCGAGTCATGCAGCCCAGCAACACCGCATAGCAGGCCTGAAGTTTACAGGAGCGATATTCTCCAATCTGACACGGGACCATCTTGATTACCACGGTACGGTAACCAACTACATGAACGCTAAGAAAATGTTTTTCGACATGCTGCCTGCCGATGCATTCGCACTGGTTAATGCCGACGATAAATCAGCGATGTACATGGTTCAGAATACCCGGGCACAGGTACATACATATTCACTGCGGGGTGATGCTGATTTTAAAGGCCGTATATTGGAAATGCGTCTTGACGGCACACTACTCTCACTTAACGGACATGAGGTGGAAGTACAGTTCACAGGACGCTTCAATGCCTATAACCTGACTGCAGTTTACGGAGCCGCTATACTGACAGGGTTCAATCCCGAGGAAGTGCTTGTAAATATGAGCCGTCTTGTACCGGTATCCGGCCGTTTTCAGACGATGCGTTCACCGGAGGGAGTAACCGCTATAGTCGATTACGCACATACACCTGATGCCCTTATAAACGTACTTGACACTATACGTAAGATAGTAGGACCGGAAGGACATATAACTACAGTAGTAGGTGCCGGAGGAAACCGGGACCACGGCAAACGCCCTATGATGGCCCGTGAGGCAGCCTGCCGTTCCGACCTTCTCATACTTACTTCTGATAATCCACGTGACGAAGAGCCTGAAGCTATCATAGCTGATATGCGTAACGGATTAAGCCAAGAGGAGCTTGAACGCACACTCTGTATCACCGACCGAGCTGAAGCCATACGCCAAGCTATACGTAAGAGCTGTTCAGGAGATGTAGTACTCGTAGCCGGCAAGGGTCATGAGACCTATCAGGAGGTAAAAGGAGTGCGTCATCATTTCGATGACCGCGAAGTCATAGCCGGAACATTCTGAAAAAACAGATAGATTTGACACGACATGTTGTATTCATTAGTACAATATCTCTTAGAGACTGACTTTCCGGGGCGCCACCTGCTTACCTACATTACCTTCCGTAGCGGTATCGCTTTTACCCTTGCACTGCTTATAGCATTGATAGCCGGCCGTTCGGTCATAGACCGTCTGCAACGTATGCAGGTAGGTGAGGTGGTGCGTAATCTCGGACTTGAAGGGCAGATGAAAAAGACCGGCACGCCTACTATGGGTGGTATAATAATAATAATGGCTACTGTCATTCCATGTCTGCTATTAGGCAATTTAGCCAATATCTATATGCTGCTGTTGCTTGTAGCCACACTATGGATGGGTACAATAGGTTTTATCGACGACTATCGGAAACTGAAATATCATAATAAAGACGGTTTGCCAGGCAAATATAAAGTCATAGGTCAGGTAGGCTTAGGTCTTATCGTAGGGCTGGCTATGTGGCTATCACCACAGATAGTGATGAGTACCAGCCCGTCGACCGTAGTGCAACACACTTCAATGGTAAGTTATGGTGATCAGACACATGAGACAACCGAACAGATAACTACCGTGCCTACGATGCCCGTCAAAAGTCCGCAGACCACAATTCCATTTGTTAAAGATCATAACTTTAATTACGAATGGATTACCTCATGGATTCCCGATTCGGCTACGGCCGCTACAGCAGGCTGGATAGTGTTTGTTATAGTAGTGATTATAGCTGTGACAGCAGTCAGTAACGGAGCCAATCTCACCGACGGACTTGACGGTCTGTGTGCCGGTACATCTGCCATCATTGCAGTGGCACTGGCTATAATGGCCTATCTCGGTGGTAATGTCATTTATTCAGGTTATCTGGATATAATGTATATACCGGGTTCCGAAGAAATGGTGGTCTATGCAGGTGCCTTTATAGGTGCCCTGGTAGGCTTTCTATGGTACAATGCTTTTCCCGCACAGGTATTTATGGGTGATACAGGCAGTCTGACCATCGGAGGTATTCTCGCCGTATTTGCTATACTGATACGTAAAGAACTTCTTATACCTCTGTTATGCCTCACCTTC
>CAMWKC010000208.1 GCA_947174735.1 uncultured Porphyromonadaceae bacterium | reverse complement strand
ATAATATTCTGTAGATATTATTTATGACTGAGCTTACAAATTATACAGGGAATTACTCCATAATTTCAGTGAGTATCGAATACATTGAAATTCAGAAAGACTAATAGCTATTGGAAAGAAAATATTGCGTAATTTTTGTATTCGTCTATGTAATTACTCCTCAGTTGGAGTATCTGATAGAAGAGCTTGTATACAAATTCTTCTTATCAAGATACTCCAACTGAGGAGTAATTACATAGACGAATTTTAATTTGAAGTAGTGGTGAGGGTGTTCGTGGGAGGTCAGGAGACTACGACAGGGGTAACACCGATGATGGGGGCGTTGGTGATATGGTGCCAGCTTTTCTTTATAAAGCTGATAAAGTTATGATAGGCGGTCTTTACTTTGTCAATGATGACACCACTGCGAAGAGTATTGACGATACGGTCATATATTTCGCCGGCACCTTTGACAATCGGAGATACGACATTATATACAAACCATGAGGCACCCTTATAAGCTACGAAACCTCCGAGAATCAGGCCTGCGGCTAAACCTATGAATGAGGCGTCGAGAAATAAGGTGGTAATGATGGCTGTAGCCGAGAACATCAGCATAGTAAGCTTAAATGTCACCCAGGCAAAGAGTCCGTAGAGAAGTGCGCCGCCAATCCATTTAAGATATTTTACAGCTTTTTCCCATGATATGCGGCCGGATTTAGCATCCTGCATAGTTTTTTCGCGTTCGATGCCTGCGGCTACGCTTGCGCCGAGAATTTCAGGCTGTACATTCTCGTCAGCACCTTCAACTTCTCCTTTGAGACAGGCAATGTAAGCGACAAGAGCTGCATAAGACTTGAAATCCATGTCTGATAAATGTCTTTTGGCAAGTTCTTCGGTCAGTGATTCACTCTCGCCAGCCGCGCTTATAAGCTGACGAAGCTCCTCTTCTTTAGTAAGAATGATTGTGCTATTAGCGATAGAGTCTTTGAGCTGAGCTTTAAGCTGATCAAGTATCTCCGGAGTTATTTCTCCTTCCACACTCTTGTTTTCTGTCAAAATCTGCTCGAAGGTATTGGCATTCTCTCCTTCAAGTGTCATACCGAGGTTAGCGGCATTGACATACTGTACAAAAGTAAGGAAGTTTATAAGGATAGCAGCTTGTTCTTCAGCTGTTTTATCAGCCATAGCATCGATACAACGGTCATATATATTCTGGACCATAGCTTCTTCCGAAGCATCGTTAGTCTTGAGCACTTCCAAGACTTCGTTGAAGTTTGTTACTCCTTTTACAAGGTTACGGCATACATCGGTAGCCTCTTCCACACTCATTGAAGGGACGGCTGTGAGTAACTGAGCTATCATATTTCCGAGAGTTGATTTCTCGGGATTGATGTTTTCCATCATATTTGCAGCAACCTCGTTTATTGCTTTAAATTCCTGTGTTGTGAAATCTACAGTATTCATATCTTGCGGGTGTTTAAGTTTTCTTTCACTAACGTTACGGAGAGATTCCGGTTTTGGGACAAAGGCTGAATAATTTTTTCCAGATTTTTCAGATAAAAGACTTCTAATCCCGTTATGAAGGCGAATATTCGCGATTTTCCCTTCCGCCTGCTCCAACGCTTCGGCCACAACTGATTTGAACGGATCATTCTGTTGGTCTATATCAAGCTCAGTCATAGCATTCTTGCGCATATAATATATTACCTCTATAATTCTCTGCGGATTACTGACAAGATAAGCTCTTATTTCTTCCGCTTCTTTTGCAGAACATTCTTTATTGGCATAGGCTTTAAGCCTACCGATTAAATATTTATTATCTTTAATCATTTAATATATAAGGTTTTAAATTGTTTAACAACCCGTATGTGTACACAAATCCGTCCTTTTTCCGGTATATCAGCGGTTTGGAAGGAATCTCGTCTGTAGCAGTGGGCTTAAACATATTTTCCGTTTCCTCAGTAGGATGAGCTACGATTTTAATCCCGTTTTGTTTTAATGTGTCCTGTAAAGACAAAATATGTTGTGAAAGTATCTCGAAACTATCCTGATTGTTACTGATTGAATCTTCAAAATCCTGAGAACATATCAGTGAAATAAGTTTTTCTATTGAAGCCCAAAGCTTCGTATAAAAAAATTCCGAATTTTCACAGATATTTTCCGCTGAGGATAAACAGTTACGCAATTCGATCAACTCATTCAGAGACAGAGAAGACAGATTTTTTGGTTCCGATGTATTTTCAACATTTTTCTCTAAAATAATGAGATTGTTACTGATTGATGAAAAATTGCGTCCATAGAACTTAATCACTTCATTCCGATCTGTCGAGCGAGTTCTCAACATTTCACTTAAGCCGGAAAGCATGTCAGCGAAAAGATATAAAAGTCCTCCGTTATCAGAAAAGAATTTTCTATAAGCTGCTTCCTTACGGGTATCCTCACAACTCTTTTGCAGTGTTTCTATTTCATTTATTACTCCGTTACGGATATAGGGTTCCATCATATCAATAAGATATGTTTTTTCCTGTAGCTGCTGCTTCAAATCAAAAACCTCCTGTCTAAGATTAGAGACTGCCACCTCAAGATTAGCGACTGATTGTCTGTAAACAGAAACAATCAGTGCCTTAATATCCTCCATCGCCTCCGGCGAAATCTCGCCGGAATTTGCTGTTAAGCCAAATTTATCTCTAATACCCATATTGTTTAAATATAACTGTTGATTCAACTAAATATAACTTTGCTTTCTCCACAATCTCCTCATTAGACATATTACCCTCATTCTGAGAAATAGAACTTATTAGTTTCAAAGAAGATAATAAGGCTTCCAACAGATTTACAAACTGCTGGTCAGCAGTTTCCGCAGACAGTTCTTTCTTTTCATGATTAATAACAGCCGCATATTTAACCGCCTGTTCGGCAGACGCTACCTGAATATTATTGAAAAACGTTTCCTTATCCATTAGCTTCGGAGAAGGCTTCGGCATAACAATCTGCCTGTCATCATTAAGCATAGCATTGGTAATAGCCATATTAATAATCAAATCACAGACCTGACCTATTATCCTCGGGGCTTTATAATCTATTGAGTTGTCAGAAGACAATATAGTCTCAAGTTGTCTGTTCGCTGTCAATATGCCAGACTCACCGGTTATAGCTTTAGCACATTTAGCTTTATAACTACGAAGAGTCTCCAAAACCACGTACTGTTTCCAACATTCATCTCTGAGAGACTGAAGATTTATAACAGACTTATTCTCCTTTTGCCGAACCTGATGTATTATTCTACTCCTCTTTTTTTTATAACGGTAAATTCCGTAAATTACTGCCATACAGATACAGACAGCCAGAATTGAGTATACTACGAAGTCAGTTATTATCATTTTATTTGCTGATCTTACCGTTATTGTAATTTACAGTTATCTTACCGACCGACTGACTATCCGAATCTGAAGGAAAGACAAATTCATCAGCATAAGTATATTTTATTTCTCCGTCAGGAGCTTTCGACATCCAGATTATAGCTCTATCTCTATCAGTATTAACTTTATAGTTGGAATAAACTCTTTTCTCGTTTGTTAAAGCAAAGAGTTGTCTGTTTCTCAACTGAATCATCAGTATTTTTTCATTCTTCGGAATATACGCCATCAGATCCTCTATATCTTCCGGCTGAATTTCATCAGAATAAGATACTATCTCACCGTCAATCAAAGCTATGAAACCAGATTTTTCATCAGCGCAGACCTGTGTTAATTTCCGTGCATCAAATACATGTTTCACACTGGTATTACCGCTATTGAAATCTTTGCAAGAGACTTTTACTTCAGACTTCCCTATATATTGAATATAATTCACATGTGTTGAACCGACAGAAAACTGTGGAATCTTATTGACAGGACAATTTCCTATCAGAAGAACAAACATTCTGTTGCCGGCATTTAATTGATAATTAAGAGTATGGTTAGAATCATCTTCTAAAATCACGTATGCGAAGCCTGAAGCCGAGATATTGCTTATTTCTCCTAATGACAATTGTTCCTGCAAGTTAGGAACAGGTATCTTAACTTTAGCTCTTTTTATAGTTCCGGACTTTATTTCACCGCAAAAAGAATCCGAACATGCCTGCGTTGTACTTTCTTTATCCGTTTTATACTCACGTTCTACTAAATCACACAATATGAGTGCAAGAGTTTCCTTTCTGCTGAGTACAGTAATATCAGTAAAGTTCTCCGCAGGCGTGTGTCTGACAGGAAATAACTTTTCATCTATTATAACTCCGATACCGCCTTCATCATTTACTTTGACTGAAAATGACTCCTGCGATGATTCAAAGGTATATCTCAAAGCGTTCTGAAACTTGTCGCCACCTTCAAAATCAAACATTTCATCAGTCATAATAATAGCTTTTATCAGCGGAAAGACCTTATCGAGCTGAAAGCCCTCCTTTAGTTCTTCCAAATATTCGATATTATAGCCTTCTATATTAATCATAACCTGTCTGAAATTTATTTATGTTTTTGTCCGGAAGTAC
>CAMWKC010000207.1 GCA_947174735.1 uncultured Porphyromonadaceae bacterium | reverse complement strand
GATATAACCTTATTAAAAGAGTTGAAAGATAGTTTTATTGAAGGATATATTACTTTTCTATCGGAATCTCCGGATAAGGAAACATTCTATACAAATATGAAAAGGTTTTTCAAAGAACTTAATGCTAACGGTAGAAATATCGTAGGAAATAGTGAAAAGAGATTATTGGAGCAACTTCAGTTATCTGCTGAAGTTCTTCTTAATGATAAATGGCTTGATGATTTTAAACAAAATTACATTTTGTAATGGATACAAATGACATACTTCAATCACTGGCAAATCTCCGTGACAGTTTACAGGCCATAGAATCTGCGAAACAACAGGTTCATAATAATGTTGCCGCATACGAAAAGGTACGACAGCAACTGGCTGATACGTCAACCTCCATCAGTAGGATTTTATCTGATTTTAATTCGCTATCAACTTCTTTGACTGATACGCAAAATTCTGTTAATAAGGAAATAAAAATTGCAAATAAGAATATACTAAAGATTCTAAAAGATAAGGCAGTTTCTATTTCGGCTGAATCCCAGTCAATTTTAGACAATCTGAAAAGCACAGCAGAGTCTGTAAATACAGAATTGGCTACGTCGGTACAAGAAGCTATTGAGCGTATCAATATCTCTACACTCCAATCAAGCGACGAAATTAAAGCCAGTCTTCAGAATATTCAATCTGACTTTGATTCTACTGTACAGTTTATAACCGTTTCTTTCCAAAGGAAACTTGATGATTTTAATGCTGTATTGGTAAACACGCAAGATAAATTTGATACCAGTTTAAGTGGTCAGGTTTCTCGTCTGTCTATTGATGTAACCGACCGTATAAATGAACTTAAGAGACTGGAGCTAGATTTCGCTATTCAGATTGCAAGCTTTGAAAATCAGAATAATAATCTGAGTAATGAAATAGAAACTCTTGCGGGAACATTAAATTCTAAAGTAGATGAGCTAATGCCTAAAATAGTGTGTCTCTTTGATGAAATCAAGGTACAGGTATCATCAATACGGGCTGATTTTAGAAATCATACAAGTTCTCTATCTACACAAATAGACAGAACAACAGATGTTACAGATGAAATTAAATCGTCAGTAACATCTGTAAAAAATGAGTTAAAAGTAAGTAACGATACGATGAAGAATCGTCTGGGGCAACTGGATAGTAAGTTAAATGTAGAATCTCAGAAGATGAAAGCACAAATCGATGCTTTGATAAGTCAGAATAAAAAGAATAAGGCAATCATTATGGTTAGCTTCTTTATTCTTGCAATTCCATTAGCTTTGATATTCTTTAAAATCTTCAAAATGATTTAAGAGTGTATGAATCTGATTTTGATGATAGACATATCCGGAAGCATGAAAGGTTATAAAATAGGTGCTGTCAATGATGCTATGGAGAATTTAATAGATGGTCTGATTGATTATTCCTCTTCAACAGAGAGTGTTTTCGTGTCGGTAATTCTTTTCTCTAAAAACGTTTCGTGGATGTGTGAAGAAGATATTGCTATTGAGGACTTTGAATGGACTGAACCGGAGTGTACGGGAATGACATCTCTTGGAAAGGCATGTTCCTTACTTTCAGACAAGCTGAAATCTGGAGATACTATATATGATATATTATTGCTGTCTGACGGATGCCCCACTGATGATTATGATGAAGGAATAGAAGCGTTGGATTCGCTTGTTTCATTTCAGAATTCTCGTCGGTTTGCCATAGCAATTGGTGAAGATGCCGATATTCCTTCGTTGGTAAGGTTCACTGCAGATAGTAAGAAAGTATATAGGGTGTCAGACCTAAACGATTTGATTAATGTAATGACCTATATAGTGCGCATTAATGGTATAGATACATACAAACCAATCAATAATAATTCGGAGGATGATGATTGGGAATAAAATTTATAATGTATGGCAGATAATAAATTAACTATAATTACTGAAAACGGCCAAACTGTTCAGGCATTTGCTCCTGTAGTAGTTTCTGCAAGCCGTTCTACAGATATACCTGCATTTTATGCCGGTTGGTTTTTTCATCGTCTCGAAAAGGGTTACTCTGTTTGGACAAATCCTTTCAATGGAGTATCTTCGTACGTTTGTTACAATAATACAAGGTTTATAGTGTTCTGGTCGAAGAATCCGAGACCATTATTAGATCATCTGGATTACCTGAAAGACCATAAGATTGGTTGCTATATCCAATATACCCTTAATGACTATGAACGAGAAGGTCTTGAAAAGGGTGTTCCTCCTTTAAATCAAAGAATTGATACTTTTAAGAAATTAGTCAATAAACTTGGAATAGGTCATGTTATTTGGCGTTTTGATCCTATGATTCTAACGGATAAAATAACTATTGATGACCTTATCGAAAAAGTCGGAAACATTGGTGACCAATTAAAGGGTTACACCGAGAAATTAGTATTTAGTTATGCTGACATTACGTCGTATAAAAAAGTAAAAGCTAATTTAGAAAAGAATAATGTGAATTATCGAGAATGGGATGAAGCTTTAATGAATGAGTTTGCTATACGGCTTTCACGTATGAATAAAGAACGTGGCTGGAATTATCAGCTTGCAACCTGTGGAGAGAAGATTGACATAGATCAATATGGAATTGCTCATAACCGTTGTATTGATGATGAACTGATGATCCGATTCTCATGGAATGACACTGAGTTGATGAATTTTCTAAATGTAGAAATTCATCAGATACAGCCATCGCTTTTTGAAGAACCAAGGATACCAAAAGGTGCAGTTAGAATATCAGAATCTATGTACGGTATCAAAAAGAAGAACAATAGGGATAAAGGACAGCGTCAATTTTGTGGATGCATCAGCAGTAAAGATGTAGGACAATATAATACCTGTCCCCATCTTTGCGAATATTGTTATGCTAATACCAGTAAGGCTACTGCCATAACTAATTGGAAAAAACATAAAGATAATCCCCAGGGAGAAAAAATAATAGGATATTAGTGTAGAGATAATTCTAATCCTATTAATTTTCTATGGGTTCGGAAACTATATAAATATACGTGCTTCACGTATATTTAGAATAAATTGACATGATATATCAAGTAAAAAGTTAAGCTTGTTTCGTGAAATTAAAATAGGGTAAGATAGAAGGTAACAAATTCATACATAAAACGCTAACCGGTCTTGATATTCATAATCATAGATTGGTAGCATATTGTCGTTTTCTACATTGTATATCTGCTGAGGATTTGCGATGCGGTTAATAATTATATTTCTAAGCAATTCTCCACGAAGCGCTTTCAGTTTTTCTGTGTAAGGCGAACGTGTGGACTCTCCGTTTTGCTCTTTAAAATCGACTTTCCATACTTTTGCAAATTGTTTCACCATTTTCCAGTCTACGCATTTTGCAGCATCAGCCGGAAGAAGATTCAGTATCTGTGTCTCACCGGAGGCCTGTAAATCTTTTATCAATTGTATAGTTACCTTCTCTCGCCAATAAGTAAAAAGCGATGTATCATTAGGAGAAACGGAAGCATTATATTCCATACGGTACGGTTTTATTACATCTTTTGGCTTTAACCAACCATATAGTGAAGAGATTATTCTTACATTTGACGCTGCCCACTCCTTATCCGCTTCGGAAAGCGACCTATAATCAAGCTTTCTGAATACTACCCCGGTAAATGCCTCAATAGCTCTAAGACCCATACCCTTATTAGGAAACTCATAAGCCATTTGATGCAGATTCACCGCCAAATTATTACTTATCTTTAACGCAGCTGAGATGTCAGAGATTACCATACCCTTAATCCGCTCCATAATCTCACCAGCCTCTTCCTCGCCAACCGGCTTATTGGCCTCATAGCACTCTGGCTTAATCTCCGCCTCCCGTTTCTCCATTGTCTTGGATTCAGCTATCAATATCATCATAACTATATCTCCTTTTTGAGTTATAAACGTAAAAGCCTGTTTATATAGTTTCTATAGGAGATATTTTTTATCTAATTATACAGGAAATGATTTCACAAATGTTCTATATGTCAATTTTAACATTCGACCTCACAACAAACCATTAAGGACATAAATAAATCCTGTCTGACGTTTAGTTGCAGACAGGATTATCTTGAGAAATACGGAAGTGATGAGTAGTAGGATTTATTTGAGGTTGGTGTTGAAGAAGTCGGTAAGTTTTACCACTGCTTCTGACACATAGGGTTCTTTGTCGTACATATCGACGTGGGTTGCGCCTTTGACGAGGTATAGTTCCTTGGGTCCGTTATCAGCATCGTAGGCAGCCTGACTGAATGGCAGAGTGTCGGCTTTATCACCGGCTATGAGAAGAAGGGGAGTGTCTTTCATCATAGTACCGAGATTTTCCCACGGATAGAATCTGAGAGCATCGGCAATCGATGTGAATGTAGAGCGATTGGTAGCTCTGGGGTGATAAGCACGAGGAGTGCGGTAATAATCTACGGCTTCTACAAGAAACTGAGGAGCGTTTGCCGGGAGTTGTTCCTTGGTATCAGGAATGATTGGAACATATAGAAT
>CAMWKC010000206.1 GCA_947174735.1 uncultured Porphyromonadaceae bacterium | reverse complement strand
AAATTATATTTCCCATATTAAACAGACCGAGGACCAAACTTGGGTAATTCAAACAAATGAAGAACATTCTCAAGGAGTAGCTGAACTTGCACAAGGTTTCGCAGCTAAATTCGGTATGGGTACATGGGGCAAAGTACTCGGATTATTGCATGATAAAGGTAAAGAAACAGATGCCTTTCAGAAGTATATTCGTATTACCAGTGGTATGGAAGCCGGCTATTGGAAAGGTGAAAAACCTTATCATGCTTATATCGGAGCAATCTTAAGTAAGATTCTATATAAAGATAAATATATGTTCATAGCAAATGCTATAGCCGGACATCATCGTGGACTTTATGATTTTACACCTTTAGTAGAAAAGCTTCAGCAACCACTTCCTAAAGATGTGCCTACGGATATTCCTATAATACCATTACAACTACCAATTGTTAAGAATCCAAAAGATGGTTTACACATACCAATAATGTTATTCAGCTGTCTGGTTGATGCAGATTATTTAGATACAGAGAGATTTATGAATCCCTCCAACTTTAAACTACGTGGTAAAAGTGATAAAATAGACACACTTATAGAAAAACTGGAAAACTATCTGACAAACTTAAGTAAACAGGCTATTCAATCTCCTATTAATGATATACGTAATGAAGTTCAGAAATACGTACGTGCAAAAAGTAATTCAGCGAAAGGTCTTTTTGAACTGACTGTACCAACCGGAGGAGGGAAAACTCTAAGCTCAATACTTTGGGCACTATACCATGCAAAATACAATGGCTTAGACCGTATTATCATCGCTATTCCTTTTACAAGTATTATCGAGCAGACTGCAGATACGTTAAAGAAGATTTTCGGTGCTGAGAATGTATTGGAACATCATTCTCTGGTCAACTATTCCGATATAAAAGATCCTCAACTTGCCGATCAGCTTAAAGCAGCTACTGAAAACTGGGATTATCCTATAATAGTTACAACTAATGTAAGACTGTTTGAATCAATGTTTAGTCATCGACCTTCAAGTTGCAGACGACTCCATAATATTACAAATAGTGTAGTGATACTTGATGAAGTACAATCATTACCATTTAAATATTATACTCCCATACTAAGTGCCATTAATGCTTATTCAAGACTCTTCGGTACATCATGGTTATTTATGTCGGCCAGTCAGCCAGTATTAGCGAAACCAAGCCTAACTGCTGATGGACGTCAACAATTTATCCCTCTTTACAAGACTCCTGAATCTTTGTTACCTTATAATGAAAAACGTTGGTTACCACTACGCAGAGTTAATCTTATTTTCGACCCATATTCTTATACTTATGAAGAGATAGCTACACGTTTAGATTCTCACTCAAGAGTATTATGTATCGTAAATAAACGCAAAGTAGCCACAGAAATTTTTAAACATTTATCTGAGTCTACTGATAACTTTCATCTTTCCCGTCTGATGTGCCCAGCACATATAAAGCAGACACTTAAAGAAATTAAGAAAAGACTAAAAGACCCAGAAGCGAATGTAAGAGTTATCGCTACACAATTAATCGAAGCTGGTGTCGACGTGGATTTTCCTGTAGTATATCGCCAAACCATAGGATTAGACTCCATTGTACAGGCAGCAGGCCGTTGTAATCGCGAAGGGCAATTACCTAACAAAGGTAACATGACAGTTTTCTCACTAAAAGACCCAGAGTCTATGCCCAGAGGTATTATGACGCAAGGTTATTATGTAGTAGAAGACTTATCAGACATAGATACAGATATAGATTGGTTTTCTCAAACTACTATGAATATGTATTTTCAGAAACTTTATCATAAAATAGAAACAAAAAAGTATGATGAAGTAGAAATCTTAGAGCAGTTAAAAACACTTAACTATGAAACTGTATCAAATAACTTTAAACTTATCAAAGATGCTTCTACTTCGGTTGTCGTAAATTGGGGAAGAAGTTCTCAACTTATTGAACGGCTACGCAGCGAAGGCCCATCTTATAGTTTATATCTGAATCTAACTCAGTATTCTGTAGGATTACATGATAAGGCTTTACAAGAGCTACGAAATATGGGAGTTATAGAAGATATCTGTGGAATACTGTTTCTCACAGACCCACGCTGTTATGATGAGAAATTGGGGATAATTGCTATTAACCGACATCTCGAAGATCCACTTATAGTCGGTGAAAATGTAAGCTATTCTTGAACCTTAAATAGAGTTATAACTACAAATAATCAATATGGAACATTACGATAAACAATTCTGTCTGGAAGTATGGGGAGACTTTGCATGTTTCACCAGACCTGAGTTTAAAGTAGAACGTGTAACCTACGATGTAATTACTCCTTCAGCAGCAAGAGCTATCTTTGAAGCGATCTTCTGGAAGCCAGCTATAAAATGGATTATAAATCGTATCGAAGTATTAGCACCTATACAAACTATGAATATACGACGTAATGAAGTAGGTGCAACTGCTGGTAAAACCTCTATTTATATTGAACAGGCACGACAGCAGCGAAACGCCATAATACTACGCGATGTACACTATCGCATTTGGGCTACTTTAAAGTTTATTCCTGTAAATGAACGACCTGTAGAAGTACGGTCTAAAGATAAAAAAGAACTGGCAGAAGAAAATCCGGGTAAGTATAATGCAATGTTTGAACGCCGTGCCTCAAAGGGACAGTGTTTTAACCAACCATATCTTGGATGTAGAGAATTTTCGGCCTATTTTCGCTTAGTACAGCCTGACGAATCTTTGACACCTCCAATTAACGAATCAAAGGACCTACAATATATGCTCTATGACATGGATTTTGAAAGTTCACAAAGCAATCCGAATCCTATATTTTTTCATGCACAAATGGAAAATGGAGTAATCGAAGTTCCTGCACCTAACTCTAATGAACTGTTAAGATGATACTGAAAGCACTTTATGATTACTATCAGGCACGCAAAAATGAACTACCATGCGAAGGCAAAGAATTGGTAGAAATCGGATTTGTGATTGTTATAGACGAGGAAGGGAACTTTGTTAAATTTGAAGACCAACGTACTGAAGACAAAAAGAGTGCGCGTAAATTTTTAGTCAGTAAGAAAGTTGGCCGCAGTAGTGCTCCTATTGCTAATTATCTATACGATAATATAGCATATACTTTAGGCTATGTAAAGACAAAAGGTCTAAAGGAAAAAGATGTAGCTAAAGAAAAAAGTAAGACTGACAAGTGTTTTGCTGTCTTTAAGGCTAAGATAGATGAGATTTATAAAAAAGATACAGTTTCCCATAAATCATTAGCAGCTCTAAAAGCTTTCTATGATAAAGATCCACGAACTATGCTTACACGTTTCATGGCAGATCCATTATGGGGAGAAATTGAAAAAAGTCTTACCAAGAAATATGCATTTTTCTCCTTTAAACTCAAAAAAGAGGAGTTTATAATGGCAGAACGACCTGAACTTATAAATCTTAACTTAGATACCTCTGAAAGTCAGCCTGACACTACAAATAATAATGTGGGGTATTGCCTTATTACCGGAGAACGTGCTCCAATAGTAACTACTACTACCGCTACTATGATACCAGGCAGTCAGGCAATTGCTAAGCTCGTCGCTTTTCAGGTAAACATGGGGTATGACTCCTATGGCAAATCACAATGTTCTAACGCACCCATAAGTAAACAAGCTGAGTTTGCCTACACTACGGCTTTAAATACAATGCTGGCACGCGACTCTAAAAATAAATTCAGTCTTGTTGATCGTACTTTTCTTTTTTGGGGCTCAACAAAAAGTGAGGCAGCTATAGAAATGACTGAACAGTTCTGGGGGTTATTAAGTGGACAAGTAGAGTCGAATCCCGATGAAAATGTTAAGGATGTTGAAGCAGTATTTAAAGCTATCTTAAGCGGAAAAATACCATCATTGTCTGATGATCGATTTTATATATTAGGACTTGCACCTAATAGCGCCCGAATTGCAGTGGTGTATTGGAAAGATATTACTCTAAAAGAGTTTGCAAGCAATCTATTAGCTCATTTGGAGGACATGAAGATAACTGATAACTCCAAGGAACCACACTTCAATGCCGGAGTATATCAGATGATAGCCGCCGTAACTTTAAAGCGCAAGGTAAGTGAAGCACCACATAACTTACCGGAGGCACTTATCAAGAGTATTTTTCAGCGTCTTCCCTATCCGACACAACTATATGATTACTGTATAGGACGTATAAGAGCAGAGCAACACGTAACAACTGAGCGTGCTGCTATACTCAAAGCTTATCTCAACCGAATAAAAAATAATCATAAATTAACAAAAGAAATGGATTCTAACAACACTGATGCAGGCTATCTGTGTGGACGTTTATTTGCTGTCATCGAAAAAATCCAGTTTGACGCAAACGGTATCCATACAGTCAGAGAACGTTATCTTAGTCCGGCAAGCGCAACTCCGGAAACAGTATTTCCCACTCTGCTCAACCTTTCTACACACCCTGTCTATTATACACATCGCCGAGCCCACGAGACTCCTGAGCATGTGGTATGCCGTCTTCTGCTTGAAAAAAAAAAACGGGGGGGGGCGGGGGGGGGTGG
>CAMWKC010000205.1 GCA_947174735.1 uncultured Porphyromonadaceae bacterium | reverse complement strand
CAATAATATACGTCTACAGCAGCTTAGGACGTATGTACGTACACAGATATTTGAAGAGGAATATATGCAGTTAGGGCAGCGTCTTCCGGCTGAGGATTTTTGTAATCTGATGATAACTCTTATCAAACAGACGCAGTATCTTCTTGACAGGATGTTACAAGTACAGGAACAGCGCTTCCTGCAGGAAGGAGGTATTCGTGAGGCTATGAGCAAGGCAAGACGTGAAGCGAGAAACAACCGGAACGACCCGAAGAACAATCAGAATAAATCGGAAGGGTCGGAGTAATAGGAGAAAATCGGAGTTATCGGAATTATCGGAGCGATCGGAGTAGTCGGAGTTATCGGAATTATCCGAACTCTCAGACCAATCGGAGTAGTCGGAGTTATCGGAATTATCTGAACTCTCGGAGTTATCCTATTTCTGATAATTCAGACAACTCTGATTACTCCGACAACTCCGATTAATTCTGATTACTCCGACTATTCCGATAATTCCGATAACTCCGACTTAAAAAATACAAAAAATTATAGCTATATTTGCAGTCTCAAGTATGTTATTGCCTTCGGTTATGAAGGCGCTATCACCTAAATATCAAAGTATGCAGAAACATTTACTTACAGGGTTTATAGCCCTTACTGTAGTCTCAACCGCTGTAGCTGCTCCGACACCGGAGACAGCAAAGGCAACGATGCTCAATTTTATTAAGAGTATAACCCCTCATTCTGTAGAAGGTAAAACTGTTAGTCCTTTTCTTGGTGTGCGTAGCGGTTTTACTGCTCCGCAGCGTGAGGGTACTGATAAGGCAGCTATATGGCGTGCCGGTACACGTGAGGTATTCTATTGGGAAGACGAATGGATACCAATAGAGAAATACAACGATACCTATACCGATACAGGCCTTGTTGAAATCGAGGAATGTACTGACCTTACTGAGGGCAGTATATCGCGAGAGAGCAATACGTATAATGCTAATGGTATGCTTTCACGTAGGCTCACGCAATTCGGAGAGGAAGGTATCAGCGAGCTTGAAAACTCACAGCTTGTAGAACGGAGTTATGATGAGCGTCTTACAGACGTTATCGTTGAGAATAACAGCTGGTTCTGGATTGAGGGAGAGTGGAGTCAGGTAGGCAATAATTACCGTCGTATCATAGAGCGTAACGAAGTCGGTAACATAACATCCGTAGTCCTCACCACACTCTACATGGGTGAATTTGACCCTTCTCAGCGTCTTACAGTCACATACGGTGATAACGGCGAGGCTGTATCAATGGTTGAGGAACTGCTGACTTATGATGATTCCGGTCAGCTTGTTTGGGAAGTCGCAGAGAGTCTTGAGAACATAGTGTGGGAAACTACTGACGGCCAACTGTATGATATAGAAGATATATATGATGGCGCTAACCGTATCAAGAGCGGCATCATGAATATGGAAGGGCTGGAGGTTGACTTCAATGTCGAGTATATGGAGGCCGGGCAAGGTTATACAATTACTATGTCCACATCATTTGACGAGATGTTTCAGCTTGTTGTAACAGGCAAAGTTGAGTTTCTTGATGCATCAGGTTATGGTAAAGGCAGCTACCGTACTACCGCTACTACTACCATTACTCTTTCTGATGAGATTCTTGATGAGGAGACAGTCACCGAGTGTATAATATACGATGATTATGGTATCGAGCTTCTTGTAGAATCTACATGGACTTACGGAGGCGTAACCGAAGTTGAGGAACGTATGGTCAATTCGGTAAGTTATGATCCGGAGTATGGCTATCCGGTAGTGGCAGAGGTATCAATATATGATCCCGAAGCAGAAGAGATGTATCTTTATATGAAGTGTATCTATAGTGATTATACAAATGTAGCAGAACAGACAGAAGTCAATACACTTCCTGCATCTTCTGTAAATGATGTGGAATACTATACACTTCAGGGTATACGTGTTGATAAAAACAATCTGGAGCCCGGTGTTTATATCCGCCGTCAGGGTAATGAAGCCCGTAAGGTAGTGGTACCTTAATCACTTGTCTTTCCGGAATAACTTATTTGTACAGATATAATACAAGGAGCTTACTTGATTTTTGTCAAGTAAGCTCCTTGTATTATATCTGTACAAATAAGTTATCGAACTTAGGCAACTGTCACGGTGATAATAGTCATGTCTCCTTCTAATCCGACAGAATTCTGTATTGCCGGTACCAATAAAGTAGTGCCCTTATGTACAGGCTGTAGAATATTGTCAACACGGCAAATGCCTTCACCGTCAAGACATATAAGAGCCATGAATGAGTCGTCGGGATTGTCAAGACGATACTCTCCTCTCACATACACACGATTTGCGTTGAAATACGGGCCGTGTTCGAGTACTACAGTCTGTAGTGTATTATCCTTGTCAGGTAAAGGGGGTGCTATAGTATATATCTTATCGGTATGACGGTAATCTATTGCTTCACGAGCTTGTTCGGTATGCAGCTCCCGCAACTTTCCGGAAGCGTCCCGACGCCCATAGTCGTCTACCCGATAGGTTATATCGCTTGACTGTTGAATTTCTATTAGTGTTGTTCCAGCTCCGATAGCGTGCAGACGTCCCGGAGGTAATACATATATCTGGCCTGGCGCTGCTTTGAATGAATTGACAGTTTCCATAAGAGAACCCTCAGCTACACGTCGGTCATATTCAGCCGGAGTCAGGTCATATCTCAAACCACAGTGTATCATGGCTGTCGGGTCGGCATCAATAATGTACCACATCTCTGTCTTACCTGGCATACCGTGACGTTCCATAGCTAATTTATCATCCGGATGCACCTGCAGAGACAAATCGGCGGCAGCATCAATAAACTTAATCAGCAGGGGAAATCTGTTGCCGAAGCGCTGCCACACTTTTTTGCCTACCAGAGCTGCTCCGTACTTTTCAGTTAACTGTGAGAGGGTTACACCAGCTTCAGGTCCAGCGGCTACGCTACATTCGCACGCAGGCATAGCCGAAATCTCCCATGTTTCGCCAATATTGTCAAGTTCTTGCAGACGTACGCGTTCGGCTTCGGCCTCAGCCGGAGTGAGTGTCTCGGCCAGACCGGAGCGAAGAGCTATAAGTTTGCGTCCTCCCCATAGGGTACTCTTTAAGTAGGGACTGAATCTATAGAGCTGTTCCATATACTTCAATAACACAAATTATGCTGATAAAGTATTCGGGGCCGATTTTATTTAGTTCTCTGTATGGCGGACTGTCTGATTTTTATTTCTGAATGAATTGATTCGGGTTTTCAGATTTTCTCTCAGACATTCGCTGTATAACCAAGGTTCAGCTCCGTGATAATCTCCAACATTGAGAATATCAAGTATATTCGGCAGACTGCTACCGTCAAAGCCTTTTAAAACCAATACATTGTATTGAGGTGAAAGAGTAACGGTAATAGTATCGTTCAGTATAGCCGGTGTGTCGTCTGTACGCCAGTTGACCGGATTGATACACATAACAGTGGGGGCTGCCACTATCGGTTTGACGTATTTCACGTCTGACACTGAGTTATAGCTTACAGTTACTCCTGTATCGTCAGCCTTACATGCCGGTTTTATCCACGGGGCGGTCACAACATCATCGGGAGTAATTTTGTAGCCCATTACGTAAGCAGCTACCATTTTATCGCGAAGTTCTTCAGGCAGTATTTTGAGCAACTCAACTACCGATTTGCCACCCTGGCTGAATCCTGCCAGAATAAACGGACGGTTATTATCACGCTGTGAAATGAAATAATCAAATGCATTGCGTACATCTACGAAGGCCACATCATGGTAACGGCGGTTAATAGTGTCTTCGTTAAGAGTGGCCCAGCTGTCGAGGGATATATGGCGGTAATAAGGAGAATAGAAATCGTTTCCGTCAGCCATGTACGCTGCTACCTGATCTATTTCGGTTTTCATATCGGCTCTGTGTGCCGGAAGAGTAGGGTCAGCATAGTGGCAGGGTTTACCGTTTGCAGCGATATAGTCATACTCCCATGTCGAAGGAATGTAGAAAACATCGGCTCCCGTGTCGTGTGTGTCGTGAGAATATATTACCCACATCTCACGGTTTGTGTAATCGGTAAGAGGAGGTACATATTCGGCTGTTTTCTCTGGAGTATCCGTATCGCATGATGATGCAATGAAGACTATACTATACAGGATACAGAGATTATAAATGTATCGTTTTATGTTTATTACCATTGAATTTCAATTCTAATAGAAGTTTCAAAATAATTGGGTATTCACAATTATTATTCCAATTTCAGACAAAGGTAATAAAAAAACGCTACTTGTTCGGTAAATAAAAAAAGATTAAATTTGCACTAAAGGCTAACGTAGATGAAAAATGTATAGTAAAGACAAGCGCATAGTGGTGACTCTCGATGCCGGGAGGACCAATCTGGTGTTCGGTGCGATGCAGGGCGGATACTTCATGTACTGAGATTTGCTGCCTGTCATATAAACTGATGCCCGGTATTATTGTCGAGGAAGAGGTGGTGTGGGGAGCTGGCAGGCTGGCGGCCTAATGGCTTAGCGGAGCAGAGCTCCGGGCGGAAACCAGCTTCGCGATAGTGTATAAAAAAAGAAAGCTATATAA
>CAMWKC010000204.1 GCA_947174735.1 uncultured Porphyromonadaceae bacterium | reverse complement strand
CCACAATATGTTGTTGATGTGGGTAATCGATGAAGTAGCACGTCGGCATACCTTCCGTGTACTGTTGCAAGAAAAGCCTTTCGACGGTATCAACGGCAGTGGCAAACATAATAACTGGAGTCTTGGCACAGATACAGGTGTAATGTTGTTTGCCCCGGGTAAGACTCCGGAACAAAATCTACAGTTCCTGGCATTTATAGCTAATGTCATGTCTGCGGTACATAAGCATAACGGTTTGATGAAGGCTTCAATAATGAATGCTACTAACGCGCATCGTCTCGGTGGCAATGAGGCACCTCCGGCCATAATCTCTATGTTCATGGGGTCACAGCTAAGTGAAATACTCAATAAGATAGAACAGCTCGATGACCATAAGGCTTTGACGCTTACCGGTAAGAACGAATTACGTCTGAATGTAGCCCAGATTCCCGAACTTATGGTTGATAACACTGATCGTAACCGAACCAGTCCGTTTGCCTTTACCGGTAACAGGTTTGAATATCGTGCTGTAGGTTCTTCAGCCAATTGCGGGTCAGCTATGATAGCACTTAATGCAGCTGTAGCTGATGAACTTTCACAGTTTGCTGATGCTGTCGAGGCACGTGAAGCAGCCGGTGAAGAGCGTAACAGTGCTATTTTTGCAGAGATAAAAAAGCTTCTCAAACAAAGCCGACCTATACACTTTGACGGTAACGGTTACAGTGATGAGTGGAAAGAGGAAGCACAGCGTCGTGGTCTTGATACCGAGACATCAGCACCTTTAGTATATGATGCCTATACACGTCCTGAAAGTATAGAGATGTTCGAACGTACGGGTGTCATGAACCGTAAGGAAATAAAAGCACGAAATGAAGTTAAGTGGGAGATGTATTCCAAGAAACTTCAGATAGAATCGCGTGTGCTTGGTGATTTAGCTATAAATCATATTATACCTGCCGCTACACGTTACCAGAGTCTGCTACTTGATAATGTTTATAAAATCAAACAGCTTTTCAAGGGAGAAAAAGCGGACCGTATAGCCCGTCAGGATATGGAATCAATCGAGAAAATATCTGACCATATAGCGGCTATACGCGGTGAGGTTGAATCTATGGTAAAGGAACGTCATAAAGCTAATCGTAAGCCTAATGAGCGTGAGAAAGCCATTGCTTATCATGATTATATAGCACCCGCTCTGGAGAATATACGTCACCATATAGATGAGCTTGAGCTGATGGTAGATAATGAAATCTGGCCCCTGCCGAAATATCGTGAACTGTTGTTTTTGCGTTGAGGTAATTATCGGATATGAAATAAAGAAGCGCTCCCGGTTATTTACGGGGGCGCTTCTTTGTGAGATGGTTCGTTCCTTTGAAGGTGATTGTAGTCAGGAAAGCTGAGCAAGAGCAGTACGATACTTGGGAAGAGTATTAGCTTTGCGGAGAGCTTTCCATGCTTTGCGGCCTATTTCGTCTTCAGTATATTCCCAAAATGGTTGGATTTTTGTCAGAATCTGAGTGTCTCCACAGAGAGTCTGCTGATAGTGATTAAATAAAAGTCTGTGGAATGTCAGAAGTTTCTGGCGGCGTTCGTCAGAAGTCCATTCACGACCTTCACTCATCTCGGCACCCAGAGATGGCCTTCCCAGCAAACCACGTCCTATCATAATGTCGGCTACTTTTGGAAACTGACTGTAAATACGTGCCATATCTTCAGGAGCTCGTAAGTCACCGTTATAGATAACGGGATGGGAACAGTTATCAAGTAACTTCTGAAAACGGTCGAGATAAAGTTCACCGGAGTATTGTTGCCTGGCAATGCGCGGATGAACTGTGACATGCAGTAACCGAGCGTTATTGAGATGTGGTAAAAGTGTATGCCATTCGTCAGGATCGGAGAAGCCAAGACGCATTTTGAGAGAGAAATTTATATCGTGCATCTCATGAGTAAGCCGGGTCATTGCAGCACCGAGTGTGTCGTTGGCAACAGCGGCAGCTCCACGTCCATGACCTGTCTGAAGCGGGAAAGGACAGCCCATATTAAGGTCTATACGCCGTGCTCCAGATTCATATAACAAACGTGCTAAAGTGAACAGTTCATCTTCATCACGAAAGATAATCTGAGGTACAAGAGTAAGATTATTATTGAGTTCTGATGTGAAATCAGCAATATCACGGCGTCTCAGCTGGCCGTGTTCAAGACGTATGAAAGGGGTATAATATGTAAGGTTACCACCATATACCTGAGTATGGAAGTGCCGGTAGGGTGCATCGGTATGACCTTGTACAGGAGCAAAATGCATGAATTATCAGAAATTTAAAGAGACTACATGTTAAAACAGAGGACTTGAAAAGAAGAATAGCATATAAAGAATATGTCTGCCTAATATATTCCAGTCCATTCGAAATGTGACTACAAAATTAAGCAAAATAAGATAAAATGAGGAGAGAAGTCTCAAATGTAAGGGAGAATTTGTAAATTTGCAGTCGCAAATAACTATAAAGACATGCTGAATATTACTAATATATGTCCCGGCATACGTTACGTCGGAGTTAATGACCGTGCTACAGAAAGATTTGAATCAATGTGGCCGTTGCCTTACGGAGTGAGTTATAACTCATACTTGGTGAATGGTAGCGAAAAGACTGTACTTATCGATACTGTAGAGCTTGGAAGTCTACCAGACTTTTTACATAATCTCCGACAGACTGGTACGCATAAGATAGACTATCTGGTAATAAACCACATGGAACCTGACCATTCAGGTTCAATACCGGAAATAGTCAAGGCTTTTCCTGAACTGAAAATAATCGGTAACCGCCAGACAATCGGAATGGTGGGTGGCTTTTATAAAATAACCGACCCGGAGCGTTTTATTGAGGTAAAAGACGGTGCCTGTATAGAGCTTGGCGATCTGAGCCTAACTTTTTATATGACTCCGATGGTGCATTGGCCTGAGACCATGATGACTTACGTCAAAGAGCGCGGTGTGCTGTTCAGTGGTGACGCTTTCGGTACATTCGGAGCGCTTAACGGCGGTGTTACTGATTGTGAAATGGATACTGACTGGTATTGGCCGGAAATGTACCGTTATTACTCAAATATTGTGGGAAAATACGGTGTCCCGGTACAAAGAGCACTTGGGAAACTGAAAGGAATCAATCTGGAGTACATTTGTTCGACTCATGGTCCTGTATGGCATGAACATATCGGGAAAGTTATAGATATTTATGATCGTCTGAGTCGGTATGAAGCTGAGGAAGGTGTAGTTATAGTGTACGGGTCTATGTATGGCAATACGGGTGTTATAGCTGAGGCACTTGGCCGTGAGCTTACTGCCCGCGGTATACGCCGTATCAAGATACATAACGCTACTCATAGCAGTTTGAGTGATATGCTTGCCGATGTATTCCGTTATAAGGGTCTTGTGGTAGGAGGTCCTACTTATTCTATGCATCTGTTCCCGCCTATAGAACAATTTATGATAGCTATAGAAACACGTGAGCTTAAAAACAGAGTCTTCGGATCGTTCGGTTCATTCAGCTGGGCGTCTGCGGTAGCTAACGGAATGCAACAGTATACAAATAAGATGAAAATGGACTCAGTCGGTCACATAGAGATGAAACATAGTGCCGATGGTGCGATTTTTACGGCTGTTGCATCGCTGGCTGACAAGATAGTGGCAGGATTACGTGCTGATAAATAAGAAAACAAGAATTTACGGTACGAGCGATCCTTTATCAAACGATATGGAAGAAAACACACAATTGTTAGAAACACATCCGTGGCCTCCGTTTATACCTCAACACGCGAAAGTACTTATCAGGGGTACATTTCCACCAGGTTCGCACAGATGGAGTATGGATTTCTATTATCCAAATCGCACTAATGATTTCTGGAAGGTCATGGGCTTACTATTTACAGGTGACATCAAAGGGTTATATACTCCTGATGGTAAGAATTTTGACCTTGTGCGTATTCGCGAGCTTATGACCCGAGAAGGGATAGCTCTTAACGATACAGCCCGACAGGTTCGTCGGCTTAAAGGAAATGCCTCAGATAAATATCTTGAGATAGTAACTCCTGTAGATCTTAAAGGCTTGCTGGCGCAGATGCCTGAGTGCCACACGATAGCTACTACCGGTGAGAAAGCAGCCGGAGTCATTGCTCAACTGACTGACACACCATTGCCACGTATGGGCGAGGTGATTGATTCGGCTGACGGGTTACATATATGGCGTATGCCTTCGACCAGCCGTGCTTATCCGTTACCTGTGGAACGTAAGGCAGTTTATTATGCAAAGCTATTGCAAAGTGTAGGTATAGAAGTACGTACTGATATACTTTGAAATAAATGAGCATTAGATACAATTAAAACAATCCCCAACATATAAGGAAATCAATATGTTGCTATCAATATTTGATGCAAGCCAATTTTTTCAATGGTTTGTCGAGAATGCTAACTATCTCTTTGTATTCGTATTCATGGTTATAGAGAGTAGTTTTATTCCATTTCCTTCCGAGGTAGTTGTTCCTCCAGCTGCTTATCTGGCCTGTACCAATACCGGTGCCGGAAGTGATATGAATATTATCGTTGTAGTACTTATGGCGACTTTAGGTGCTCTTGTGGGTGCATATATAAATTACTATCTGGCACG
>CAMWKC010000203.1 GCA_947174735.1 uncultured Porphyromonadaceae bacterium | reverse complement strand
GCATAATAGATAGGATGTTTTTTCAGATACTCAGGCATCGGTTCGCCGGCATCAAGACGCTCTTTGAGTTTAGCATGAGCGATGTCGCGACCTACAATGATAGTGCCCTTCAGTGACAGGCGTGTACCCACAGGATACTTGGTCAGATCAGCTAACACTTCTTCCATAGGACGGTCAAGGTCAATTTTGATAACTTCACCTTCTCCCTGCTGACGCAGTTCTACAGGGATTAATTCGCCGGGGAATTCATCAAGTTTCTCTACCCACAGACCATCACGATTGATTTTAGCCTTGATATTACGATCTGCAGAGCAGCTCACACCCATACCCACAGGACACGAAGCACCGTGACGCGGCATACGTATCACGCGTATATCATGAGCAAAATACTTACCGCCGAACTGTGCACCCAGACCTATATTGTGGGCAGCTTCAAGCAGTTCCTTTTCAAGCTCTATGTCGCGGAAAGCATGACCGTACTCATTGCCCTTGGTAGGAAGCTCATCATAATACTTGACAGAAGCTTTCTTTACAGCAGCAAGGTTAGCCTCGGCCGAAGTACCGCCTATTACAAAAGCGATATGGTATGGAGGACATGCGGCTGTACCGAGAGTCTTCATCTTCTCGATAAGGAAAGGCACGAGAGTCTTCTTGTTAAGTATTGCCTTGGTCTCCTGATAAAGATAAGTCTTATTAGCCGAACCGCCACCCTTGGCAACGAACAGGAACTTATACTCATCGCCCTCAGTAGCGTGTATTTCTATCTGAGCAGGGAGATTACAGCCTGTATTTACCTCGTCATACATTGTAAGGGGAGCATTCTGTGAATAACGCAGGTTATTCTCGGTATAGGTTTTGTAGACACCTTCCGATATTTTCTCCTCATCATCACAGCCTGTCCATACCTGCTGACCCTTGTAGGCAGCACAGATAGAAGTACCTGTATCCTGACAGAACGGCAGCACGCCCTTGGCAGCGACCTCGGCATTGCGTAGCATAGTGAGGGCTACAAACTTATCATTGGCTGATGCCTCGGGATCAGCCAGAATCTTGGCTACCATTTCGTTATGTTCGCGACGCAACATGAACGAGCAATCATGTGAAGCCACATTGGCCAGTATGGTCAGTGCCTCGGGGTCAACCACCAGCATCTCATGGCCGTTCCAGTTCTCGACTTTCACATGGTCCTTAGTAATGAGACGATACTCGGTAGTATCAGGACCCAGAGGGAACATCTCCTGATAGTGAAAAGGTTTTGTTGGCATATAGTATCTAAAGTTATTATGGTACTTCTCAATCAAGTTTGAGCACAGCAAGAAACGCTTTCTGCGGTACTTCTACCGAACCTATCTGCTTCATACGTTTCTTACCTGCTTTCTGTTTTTCAAGCAGTTTACGCTTACGTGAGATGTCACCTCCGTAGCACTTGGCCGTTACGTCTTTACGCACAGCCTTTATAGTCTCACGCGCTATTATCTTGGCACCTATAGCTGCCTGTATAGCTATATCAAACTGTTGACGCGGTATTAGTTCCTTAAGCTTCTCGCACATACGGCGTCCGAAGCGTACAGCATTATCAGCATGTGTCAGTGTGGAAAGAGCATCTACACTTTCTCCGTTGAGCAGGATGTCAAGCTTTACAAGTTTTGATTCACGGAAATCATGCAGATGATAGTCAAACGAAGCATACCCCTTTGATATTGACTTCAGTTTATCATAGAAATCAATCACAATCTCGCCTAACGGCATATCAAAGGTCAGCTCCATTCGGTTGCCGGATATGTATTCCTGCTTTACCAACTCACCACGTTTGCTCAGACACAGCGTCATAATCGGACCGATATAGTCAGCTTGTGTTATGACTGTGGCGCGTATATACGGTTCTTCTATATGGTCGATAAGGGTAATATCAGGCAGCCCCGAAGGATTATGAACCTCATATACATTGCCTTTTTTATCAAACACCTTGTATGATACATTAGGCACCGTAGTGATAACGTCCATATTGAATTCACGTCCCAGTCTCTCCTGCACAATCTCCATGTGCAGCAGACCAAGAAAACCGCAACGGAAACCGAAACCTAAAGCAGCCGATGACTCAGGCTGGAATGTCAGCGATGCATCATTAAGCTGTAGTTTCTCCAGTGAGGCACGCAGATTCTCAAAGTCCTCAGTCTCGATAGGATAAACACCCGCAAACACCATCGGTTTTACCTCTTCAAAACCGTCTATGGCTTTTTCACAAGGTCGATTTACGTGAGTTATAGTATCTCCTACCTTAACCTCTTTCGATGACTTTATACCTGAGATTATATATCCGACATTGCCAGCCGAAAGCTCAGGGCGCGGGTCCATATCAAGTTTCAGAACTCCTATTTCATCAGCATGGTATTCCTTACCGGTCGACACGAACTTTACGAAGTCATCGGTACGCATGCGTCCGTTCTCAATCTTGAAATAAGCAATGATACCGCGGAAAGGATTAAACACCGAATCGAATATAAGAGCCTGCAACGGTGCATCAGGATCTCCTTTAGGTGCCGGCACTCGTTCCACTATAGCGTGCAGAACATCGTCTATACCCATGCCTGTCTTACCGCTGGCACGTATTATATCCTCTCGGTCACATCCTAACAATTCCACAATCTGGTCTTCTACCTCATCTGGTTTAGCGCTCTCAAGATCGCATTTATTGATGACTGGTATTATCTCAAGATCGTTATCAATAGCCATATACAGGTTTGATATTGTCTGTGCCTGTATACCCTGTGAAGCATCGACTATCAGCAGAGCACCCTCACACGCAGCTATTGAACGGGACACCTCGTATGAGAAATCTACATGTCCCGGCGTGTCTATAAGGTTGAGCACATAATCCTGACCACCTTCGCGATGGTTCATCTGTATGGCATGGCTCTTAATAGTTATACCGCGCTCGCGTTCCAGTTCCATGTCGTCGAGCACCTGAGCCTCCATATCCTTGCCCGTCACAGTGCCGGTACGCTCCAGAAGACGGTCGGCAAGTGTCGATTTTCCGTGGTCTATATGGGCTATGATACAGAAGTTTCTTATATTTTTCATTCCGAGTTCTTGGTCGTATTGTTTCTTTCTTGTTTATTCCAACTGCAAATTTAACCATTATTTCCCACATTTTAATCTCTGCCTCCTTAAATTATACTATTAGTGCCACTTTCAAATGTAAAATGATTTTAAAATCATACTCTCGTTTTGCCTACAGCGATTTATTTGTTAATTTTGTAAATTAACCTCTCTTTTCATTGTCTGAGACTGAACGCTTCTCCGTTCAAGTCTCAATTCCCCTCCCCTTTTCACGGATCGAGTCTTAGCACTATAAATATCAGATGTCTCGGTCTCTCAATTCTCAATTCCCATTTTGATTCATGCACTTTCGCAATATACATCACCTTCTCCTCGCTGTAGGCATCGCAACATCTTCGGTAGCTCTGACTGAGTCACTCACTGCTGAAGCAGCCCCAACAGCTACAGCAGCTCCTGCAAAAAAAACACCGGCTAAGAAAACTACTACAAAAAAAGCCGGTAAGAAAACTACCACCGGTACCAAAAAAAATACTACAAAGGCTAAAGCAGGAACAACAGCAAAAAAGTCTTCGGCTAAGAACACCACGACCTCCCGCAAAAAGAAAAATACTCCTCCTGCTAAAAAGCGCACCGGCAATGTAAAAACACGCAAGAAAGCTAATCCGAAACCGGCACAGCCTGTGGAACAGCCGTCAAATGACCCGCTGACTCTTCTGATTAATGACGCTGTATTATCATGGATTCCGGAAGCTATGGATCCAGGCGGTCTGCGCGTCAACAGTGTCAAACCCGAACCTGCAAACCGCATAGCAGCAGTAAGCCTGAATGAGAACTTCACATATCTGCCTGTGACCCGTCAGCTGATTGACGACCTCTCTAAATGCATCTCTAAGGCTCTGCCTGATTCACTGCATAAATACTCGGTATCGCTATCGGTCAAATCCAAGCCGCTGGCTTATTATATTACAACAGTCGATAAGCTTCCTGAACGTTACCGTACAAATGTTCCTTTTGTAGTCGAAGTCAATCCAGAAGTCAAAGCGACAAAAGGTATGGAGGGCGATATAGTGGCTCTCTGGCATAGTCACGGCCGATATTACAAACCGGAATCAGGAGCATGGATGTGGCAACGCCCGTTGCTGTTCGAAACTGTTGAGGACACCTACACTATGGGTTACATACTCCCTTACGTTGTTCCGATGCTTGAGAACGCCGGTGCATACGTAATGCTACCGCGAGAGCGTGACACTAACCCTAATGAGGTTATAGTTGACAACGATACCAACGACGACGGTATGCTTTTCTCACAGACCACTTACCGCGAACGGTCAGGAAAACACAAATGGACCACAGGTGAACTCGAAGGCTTTATCTATGACCTTCCTGACTTCCGTGACACAGAAAATCCTTTCGAGAACGGTACTTATCGTCAGGTAGAAACTACTCACTCCGGCAACGATGTGTCGATGGCGGCATGGTGTGCCGACATCCCGGAAGACGGTGAATATGCTGTATATGTCAGCTATAAATCTTTACCTCAAAGCGCGAAAGATGCTCTTTATACAGTCAATTATTCGGGTGGTTCACGTTCTTTCAAGGTAAACCAGACTATGGGGGGCGGTACATG
>CAMWKC010000202.1 GCA_947174735.1 uncultured Porphyromonadaceae bacterium | reverse complement strand
GTTGCAGGGGACCGTCAAGGCCGACGATACCGGCAAACCGTTGAAAGGTGTAATAGTCAGAATCAATGACTCGGAGGATAAGATATTGGCCTATACACTTACCAAAAACGAGGGACAATATACACTTACTATACCGGACTCTACGGCTGGTGAACAAACAGTGACTTTTGAAAAAAACGGCTATGACCGCTTACGTTGTCCTTTAGCCACTCTGCGACGCTCGCCAGATGTCACACTCTTACCCGGGGGGCAGGCACTCCAAGAGGTGGTAGTGATGCCCTCTCCTATTATTGCACGCAAGGATACAATAATATATAGCGTTGATGCCATACGCAACGCTTCAGACCGTACCATCGAAGACGTAATATCCCATCTGCCGGGTATTAATGTCACACCGGAGGGTATTATAAAATATAATGGAGAAAGTATAAACCGTTTCTATATCGAGGGGCTCGATATGTTGCAAGGCCGTTATTCGCTGGCAACACGCAATATACGCGCCGACGATGTGGCTTCGGTAGATGTGTATCAGAATCACCAGCCGGTGAAAGCTCTTAAGGATATTGCCTCTTCGGATAAGGCTGCCTTAAATCTTAAACTTAAAAAGAAAGCATTGATACGTCCAAACGGTTATATAACCGCCGGAGCAGGAGCAGGCTATCCTGATGTGGCATGGAAAGGAGAACTGTACGCTATGTTTCTCGCGGCACGCTCGCAGAATTTTGTAACAGCAAAAGCCACTGATTTCGGCGAGGGGTACGAACTTGAGAACCGTATTCAGGCCGGACAGCCGCAATGGGCCGGAAGTCCGCTGACAAGTATCTATCATATCTCACCGACCGTACAGTCGACACCTGTCAGTGCCTCACGTTACACTGCCCTGACTTCACAACTCTATTCTGTAACTTCTGGTATCAAACTCTCGCAAAACACAACTTTATCGGCTACAGTCTCCTATAACAACAGCCGTACAAACTGGCACGGTATTTCGACCACCGCCTATACCTCCGGCGACAAGAACACTGAGACGGTCATAAGTCAGGATGACCGCAGTAAGGCCGATAAATATTCCCTTCTGGCTATGTTAGGAATGGAAATAAACAGCAACCGTCTTTATTTGTCGGAACGTGTCAATTTCCGGATAGGGGGTTCTACCGCCCACTCAACACTGGCTAACATTCCCCCGCCCGACGTCACACAACAGACACGACTTAAACTTATAGACGTAGTAAATGACCTCGCCTTGGTGCGCCGGCACAACGGTAATGTGTTCGATTTTTACAGTACCATAGCTTTCACCTCTTTGCCACACAATTATCTGTCTGTCCATTCTACCGAACAGGACTTATGGCAACATGCCATGTCCCGGAAATTTACCACGACACATTCCACATCATTTTCCAGAGCATTTGAACAACGGTTTATGAGTGGTCTGCAACTAAAACTTTACACCGATTATCTTGACCTCGACACATATAATTCCCTCCCTGAACACTCCGATAACCATCAGCACGGTATCAATATAAATCTCGACGCAGGCCCTTATATAGAATTAAAGAATACAAGATTTTCATGGCGTACAGATATTCCGCTTAATCTTATATGGCTTGATTTCGGCAATCTGCATCTGCCTGACGGCGAAAATACATTCCGTAAAATGTGTGTCAATATAGGAGTACGCTCACGCCTGAATTACCGTATCAGTTACTTTATGAAAGGCTCACTGAGTATCGGACGTAACGCTTCGACAGGGGGACTTACAAACTTTGTCGACGCGCCGCTGCTAAATTCATATAACGCCGTAAGTATAATGGGAGACGGTGCTTTACGTCATAACAGTGCCTGGTCGGCAATGATAAACTTGGAATATACCAATGTAATAAGCGGACTGTTTGGCAACTTACGGGCCTCTGGACGTCTGGCACGCTCATCGGCTTTTGCCGTCTCCGATGTCTCCAGCACAGGGAGCACCTCAAGTATGACCATACAGCAGGCCAGTCATTCACGTACTGCCGATGCTTCGGCTACAGTAAGCAAACTTTTGGGCCGTTCGACCACACTGCGCGCAGGTATAGAAACAGCATGTATGGCCGGACGAATGATGCGTAACGGTAACGAAATGTCGTATACGAATGCCACCACAGCCTTCAATATCAATGCCACTCTCGACCTAAAACGTTTGGCCTGTGTAATAACTCCGAAGATAACCTGCACACTTAACACATCTGTGACCGACGGCAACAGTGTAACGTTGCCCCAGTACGAAGGTATCTTACAATTAGCTGTATTTCCACACCGTTCGGTAGAGCTTAAGGTTACTCCTCTGTGGAAGATTAACCGTCTTTCGGGAGGAGAATACCGGAAATGGTTTTTCCTTGACGCCTCGGCACGTTATACTTTCGGCGCGTGGCAGACTGAAGTAACGTTAGCCAATATTACCGACCGGCGTATATACAGCGCCACATCGTTCAGTCCGCTTATGACCGCTACCACCGCTGTATGGCTCAGAGGCTTTGAGGCATTGGCTTCTGTCAAATATTCATTTTAATCCTGTCAAAACAACTTTTTTCCTTAAAATTAATATTGGTCAGTATAAAATGTGTAATTTTGTAGTCTTAGGGGAATTTATTACAGTAAGACAAGATGGAACTGATAAAACACGAGTGCGGTATCGCAATGATACGGCTGCTCAAACCGCTGACTTATTATAAGGAAAAATACGGCAGTGAGCTTTACGGCCTCGACAAGCTCTATCTCCTTATGGAAAAGGAGCACAACCGTGGCCAGGAAGCTGCCGGTATCGGATGTGTGAAACTCGACACACCGCCGGGACAGGAATATCTCTACCGTGAACGGGCACAGGGCTCGGACGCTATAACCACAATATTCGCCGAGGCACACCGTCAGATAGCCGAGGCAATCAATGAAGGTGACTCGATAGAAGCTGCGCCTTTCGTAGGTGAAGTGTATATGGGACACCTGCGTTACAGCACTACGGGACGCTCGGGTATAAAGTATGTTCACCCTTTTATGAGGCGCAATAACTGGTGTTCACGCAATATGCTGCTGTGCGGCAACTTCAATCTAACCAATGTAGACGAGATATTCGATTCAATCACCGCTACAGGTCAGCATCCGCGTCTGAACGGCGACACTTTTCTGCTACTCGAACAGTTAGGACACGGACTTGACCGTGAGAATGAAAGGCTTTTCGCACGTCACAGTGCTGACGGTCTGAAAGGTCTCGAACTTGCCGAGGCTATAGCACGCGATCTGAATGTCTCCAACATGTTACGCCGTTATGCACCGACATGGGACGGCGGTTATGTGATATGCGGTATTGTTGGCAACGGTGATATGTGGGTCCTACGTGACCCGAACGGCATACGTCCGGCATTTTTCTATAAAGATGAAGAGATTGTAGTCGTAGCCAGCGAACGTCCGGTAATTCAGACTGCTTTTAATCTTACTTCCGCACAGGTAAAGGAACTTGCTCCGGGCGAAGCTATAATTGTTGACCGTGACGGTTCGGTACGTACAGACCGTATCCTGCCTGAAGGGCACAATGCACGATGCAGTTTCGAGCGTATATACTTTTCACGCGGTTCTGATGAAGACATCTACCGCGAACGTAAAGCTCTCGGAGCTTATCTTGTCAATCCCGTACTTGACGCTATAGGACATGATATAGAACGCAGTGTTTTCTCTTTCATTCCCAATACGGCGGAAGTAGCTTTTTACGGTCTTGTGGAAGGTGTGGAAAATTATCTGATACAACGTAAAATCGCTGCAATACGTAATCTTGCTCTGACCGGTACATTGAGTGATGATAATATAGAAAGAGTGCTACGTCGTCGTGTACGCCGCGAGAAAGTTGCTATAAAAGACATCAAACTACGTACATTTATTGCCGAAGGCTCAACACGCAACGATCTTGCCACACATGTCTACGATATAACTTACGGTTCGATACGGCCCGGCGACAATCTGATTGTAATAGATGACAGTATTGTGCGCGGCACGACACTGAGGCAGTCCATTATCCGTATACTTAGTCGTCTGAATCCGCGTAAAATGGTGATAGTATCAAGTTCGCCACAGGTACGTTATCCGGACTGTTACGGCATTGACATGTCGCGTATGGGTGAATTCATCGCTTTCCGCGCGGCAATGGCTCTGCTCGAAGAGCGTGGCATGAGATATATCATAGACTGGGTCTATCAGCTCTGCAAGGAACAGAATTCGCTGCCGAAAGAACAGATTGTCAATCATGTCAAGAAGATATACGAACCTTTCACCGACGAGGAAGTAGCAGCCAAGATAGCCCGGCTGCTGACTCCTGAAGGTGTAACGGCCGAAGTGCAGATTGTGTATCAGTCAGTGGAAAATCTTCACAAGGCAATCCCTGATCACCCCGGAGACTGGTATTTTACCGGCAACTATCCTACCCCCGGCGGCAACCGGCTTGTCAACCGTGCTTTCATCAACTACTATGAAGGTAGAACATCAGCACGTGAATGAATTTCTTTGAGGTAAAAAATTAATCTTTATCCAGCTATACAGCGTTATAATATAAAAGATATTAAAGAATATCAGATATAGAATTTAGTAACACACTATTAAAAACACACAATTATTATGAGCGAGATTCTTGATACCGCCGAACGTGAGGCACTTCCCGATAGCTTATATGG
>CAMWKC010000201.1 GCA_947174735.1 uncultured Porphyromonadaceae bacterium | reverse complement strand
CTCAACACCTTTGGTGCCTCTCAGAGCTTTCTCATAACTCTTTTCTATACCAAGGTCGCCGGTATAGTCGCCTGGACGGTAATATTCGTCGGCAGCCACGTCTTTGGCTGATACCTCACGTATATTGCCGAGCACATTCGCAGCCGTAGGTGAGCTGTATTCACGGACTGTGCGTTTCTGAATGAAGAATCCAGGGAACATGTAAAGTTTCTCCTGCAAACGTCCGTAATCGGCCTGTGAAAGATGAGATATGAGTTTCTGCGGTGTGTAGGCTGAATAACCGGGATTTTTACGGGGATTTTTCATTTCTGCCCATTTTTCCGCGAGCATATCAGGTGTTATATCAAGTGCCTGGCAAAGTGCAGTGGTATCAAACTGTCCCACGTCTTTGGGAATTATCATGACATCATAAGCAGGCTGGTTGAATACAACAAGTTTATCGTTGCGGTCATACATCAGACCGCGAGCGGGGTATATGACACGACGTAGAAAGGCATTACTTTCGGCATTTGCCTTATAGTGGTCGTCGGCTACCTGAAGATTGAAAAGCCGGATTATATAAATAAGTACGACGGTACACAGGAAGCCCCCGATAACATATTTTCTTTTACTAAGATTATAGTCTTTTCTCACGCTTGAAGTCAGGATTTTGTTAGCATCAGGCTATCAAGGCCGAGCAATAGCACGAAAGAAAATACACAACTTGCCGAAGCCATGATAGCTATATCACTAACGTTGGCAAAGTTAAAATATTCTATCGAAAATGCCATAAGACAGAAAGCAGCGACCATTGTAAGCAGATATTTGGCATATACAGCCGGTCCGAGTGATGATAATGAAGGTATTATATCCTTGGTTCGGTCATCACGCGGAACATAGGCATACAGCATAGGCCGCTTGCAGACAGCAAGTAAAGTGCAGGCTAAAGCGTTGACGCCAGGAGTATCGGAAAATATATCGACTGAGAACCCAAGCAGAAACGAAAAGGTGAAAAGCCAGTTCAGACCAAGTCCTGTGGGAAGACGAATGATAAAATATATAAAGATTATCGGTACGGCTACATTGAACAGGATTATGTGGTTGCAGATAAGTACCTGTGCTAACACCAGAGCAATGAAGAGGGCGAAAAAAAGCAAAACTTCTTTGTTCATAGAATCTGCTGATAAAAGATGAAAATTACTCGTCGATGCGTAGATCAAACTGGGTGAGAGAATCAAGCTCGGCCTTAAGAGCATCCTGGAGTACACGGACAGTACTGAGGGTAGTGAAATCGGAAGTAAGCCGTACCTTCAGTACAAAGAAATTATCATCGGCACTACGTACTCTCGCCATAACAGTACCGACAGGTATGCCCTCCGGAAAGGTTGTGGAGAAGCCGCTGGTGACGATTGTGTCACCGATTGTATAACGTACATGACGCGGAATCTCCTCGACGTATGCCGTAGCAGGGTCACCTCCTTTCCAGCTTAAAGAGCCAACGAAAGGAGTATCCTTAATTTTAACCGAGAAGTGCTGTGTCTCGTTAAGCAGTGAAATGATACGGGCTGTATGTGGAGATGTGACATTGACAATGCCTACCACACCATTCTGGTCAACGACTCCCATGCCTGTCTTAACACCGTCAGATGCACCTTTATCAATCGTGAAATAGTTGCGCGGACGTCTCAGACTGTTATTAAGTACCGAAGCACTGACATAATTGAACCGACGCGAGAATGTGAGGGCATTAGTATCGTTGAGAATAGTGCGGTAGCCGTTTATCTCGTTCTGGAGATTGAATACTTCATTTTCAAGCTGGGCATTTCTTTCCTGCAGGCTAGCATTGATGGTACGCAGATTGAAATAATCGGTCACATTTGTGGCAGCGCCGAAAATCTTTGAAGCGACAATATTGGCCGAGGAGAGGTATATGGACTGCTGAAAAGTATTGTGACTAAACAGCAGTACACAGCTCAGCACCACATAGAACAGAAAAACGAACCATGTGCTGTAATGTATAAGGAAATTAAGCAGATTTCTCACCGGCAGACAAAAATCAAAGGCACCCGGAGAAGCAGACCACCTGAAGGTGTAGACAACTTCGCACCGGATGCCGGTCGGACATATTATCGGATGAGGAATTTAAAGCGACTGATGTTCTTAAGCGCTATGCCTGTACCTTTTGCCACAGCGTGCAGCGGGTCTTCGGCAATCTTAAACTCAATATGCATCTTGTCTGAGAACCTCTTGGCCAGTCCGCGTAATAAGGCACCACCACCGGCAAGATAAATACCGTTTTTAACGATATCTGCATATAGCTCGGGAGGAGTCTGGTCAAGAGCAGCAAGTATAGCAGCTTCCATCTTTGAGATAGTTTTCTCTATACAGCGTGCAATTTCAACATACGAAACCGGTACTTCCATTGGCAGAGCTGTCATACGGTTAGGACCAGTAACTATAAAGTCTTCCGGCGGATTATCCAGTACGGATAGGGCTGAGCCTACATTAATCTTGATTTTTTCAGCCATTGTGGTGCCTACTTTCAGATTATGTACACTACCCATGTGGTCCTGAATATCAGCAGTAAGATCATTGCCTGCGATACGGATACTACGGTTGCAGACAATACCACCAAGAGAAATAACTGCAATTTCGGTAGAACCACCGCCTATATCAATAATCATATTACCTTCCGGAGCTTCCACATCAATACCGATGCCGAGAGCAGCCGCCATAGGCTCATAAATCATGTACACGTCGCGTCCGCCGGCATGCTCGCTTGAATCTCGTACAGCACGTATCTCAACTTCAGTCGAACCGGAGGGAATACATACTACCATGCGCAACGAAGGTGAGAACCAACGACGCTTGGAATTGACCATTTTAACCATGCCTCGAATCATCATCTCGGCGGCGTTGAAGTCAGCTATCACGCCGTCGCGCAGAGGCCGTATAGTACGGATGCCGGGAGGCTCCTTACCTTCCATCTGGTGCGCCAAGGTTCCGACAGCAAGCAGTTTGTCGGTCTTATTCTCGACGGCTACCACACTCGGTTGATCAACAACAATCTTGTTGTTATGTATGATGATGGAATTGGCAGTTCCCAAGTCCATTGCTATTTCCTGTGTGAAAGAGAAAAGTCCCATCTAACTCTATTAAAATTCTAAATTCCGGCTCAGTGTTGTCCAACTGTGCCGATACGAAAAATAAGAATTAACGACCACATATTCCCCATTGAAAACGGATAACCGTGCCTAAGGGTCACACATGGACCAAAAACAGTGCAAAGTTAATCAAAAAACATAAGTTGACAAAAAGATAATATATAGTGAAAGTGTATTTAACACGAATTATAACCTAATTAAAGGTAAAATGTTTAAAGTCTAAGCCTTTATTATCTGAAAAAGGCGTATGCAGACCTATTGTCGGAATAATGACAGATAGGTCTGCATACAAGCTTTACAATTCCCAGTCTGCTCGGGAACGTCAGAAAAGAAATTTAATCAAATCAGAAATATGTATCGAGAGCGTACTGTATGTTTTCAATGACATAGTTGAGGTCATCATCATTAGGATTGATGTTGGCAGCCTTATCAGCTATTTCCATAGCCTTGTCAAAGTAACGTGTTTTGATTTCTTTGCGCTGTGACTCAGTGGCGCCTTCGATATTGGCCCATTTCATAGTACCGATACGGGCTATCTTCTTGCTGGCATTTTTCAGTGTCTCAAAGTCTACATCAGGCATAGAAGCGGCTTTAAGGTAGTCAGCTTCTGAAGCATCATCGTCACCGGCACGGTCGTTGACATAGCCACGCAGACCGTAAAGAACGGCATTATCAGGATGAGCGGCAATTTCCTGAGAGAGCAGATCTATAGCAGCGGCTATGTTTCCGTCAGATACCATTGAATTAATCATGTTGTTCATGAACAGAGGATTTTGCAGGCCGAATTTATCGTAGCCGGCTTTTGCCGCAGCAAAGATATTCTTTTTAGCTTCCTCGGTACGTGCTTCGTCGGTCTGAGCTATATTCTGCCAGCTGGCAATCTCGTAGATATAGGGTTCTTCAGCCGGGTATCCTGCTTCACGAGCTTTTTTGAAGGCAGCAGCAGCTTTATCAACAGCATTACCCGAATATGCTGACAGACCTGCATTGAAATAGAATGTAGCTATGTCTTCCGGAGCAACAGCGGGAGCTGACTTGCCCATAAAGGGAAGAGATGGCATATCGGAGTAAATCATGAAAGCTTCGTAAGCCTGTGGGTAGAACTTCTTACTGTTAAAGAAGTTTACGCCTGCGTTACCGAAATCCTGATGATGACCGGCAAGTTTGCTGACAATGTCTTTTGAGAATTTAGGCTTGATGCTGCCTTTAGCATCGGGTACACTATCAAGCGGAAGCGCCTGAAGGAAGTAACCGTAGGCATTGAGAAGCTGCTGACCCATTTCGTCAGTGTTAGCGTTGTCCGGATTAATCATCTGGGCTTTATAGCCGTTATCAAAGGCATCAAGCTCGATTTTGCCAGCTACGAAATAAGTACGGGCATCATTTTTTGTCTCCGGATCCTCCATAGCTGCCTTGATGAGTTCGCGTGCTTCGGCAAGCTTATCTGACTTGCCAGAAAGTTTTGCGGCCTGATCGACATTCTGCTTCTGAGCCGACATAGAGCAGACAGCAGCCAGACAGAGAGCTAAAGAAAAAAACTTTTTCATGTTTGTCAGAATTTATGTTATTATGATTTAGACTTATGT
>CAMWKC010000200.1 GCA_947174735.1 uncultured Porphyromonadaceae bacterium | reverse complement strand
TTCACGATGAATGTGGATTGCAGTGCGCCCGCTATTTTTATTTACGGCTGAAAAGACGTACCAGCTCACCTACCCAGAGCACTAAAGATGTACCTCCTATTATAAGTACCCAGTCAATAAACTTGAGCGGTGTAACATTAAAGAATTCACCACCTACGCTTACTATCAGCAACTGACCGCCAAGTATCACCAAAGCGATAAGCAGGAAACCGCCACAGTCTTTGAAATGGAAAGCCGAACGGCCGGTTTCAAACGCACGGGCATTAAACATATTCCAGAACTGCAGGAACACGAAGATAGTGAAGAACAGTGACAGTTCATAAGGACTGAGACCGGTATTGACACCTACAGGAACATGGAACATATCGAGCAGACAATTTATGTCTGTATGCTCAAAATACCACAGCAGTCCTAACAGCAACAGGAAGAAGATACCACCTACACCGACTATCGACTGCCACATAGGACGGTTGATGATGAAAGCTTCGCGCGAACGAGGTTTGTCTTTCATAACAGATTCCGACGGCGGCAGCGAGGCAAGAGCCATAGCCGCAAAGGTATCCATGATAAGGTTTACCCACAGCATCTGTGTCACTGTCAGCGGTGATTGCATACCCATGAAAGCACCGGCCAGCACGATAAGACATGCCGCTACGTTCACAGTCATCTGGAAGAGAATGAAACGCTGTATGTTCTGGAACAGTGAACGTCCCCACATCACAGCACGTCCTATCGAAGCGAATGAGTTATCAACAATCGTAATGTCAGAAGCTTCCTTAGCTACAGAAGTACCATCGCCCATCGATAGGCCCACATGAGCAGCCTTGAGCGCTGGAGCATCGTTTGTACCGTCACCGGTCACAGCCACTACTTCGTTATTGGCCTGCAAAGACTCAACAAGACGTTTCTTATCAAGCGGACGGGCGCGGGCTATAATTTTCAGGTCGCCAACACGTTTACGCATTTCCTCATCACTGAGAGCAGCAAATTCCGGACCGGTTATGATGTTACGATCACCATCAATGCTGTCATCCCACAGACCAATCTGACGTCCGATTTCTTTAGCTGTACCAGGAGTATCTCCGGTAACTATTTTCACACCGACACCGGCATCAAGCACTTCACGTACCGCAGCAGGCACATCAGCACGCACAGGATCGGAGATAGCAGCTATACCAAGGAATATCAGTCCTTTGGCCACTACTTTACCGTTTTCTATAGTAGCATCTTTCGGACCGACTTCCTGATAAGCGAAACCAAGTGTACGCATAGCCATATTCTGATACTGAAGCAGCTGTGCATCAACCTCAGGCTTAGTCAGACCGGCTGTATCATGACACATACCGAAGATAATCTCAGGAGCACCTTTAACATAAAGGACTGTCTTACCTGTAGCAGCCGAACGTACAACGGTAGCCATATATTTGCGCTCAGTCGAGAACGGCAGTTCCTCAACCACTGTAACTTTCTCGCGCAATTTCTCATAATCAACACCCTTCTCACGCAGCCAAAGCAGTAAGGCACCTTCTGTAGGATTACCCAACACCTGCGGCTTGTCACCGGTAAGGTCAAGACGGGCTGTGGAGTTAACGGCGATACCCTCTTCAAGTACACCGACAGGAGGATTACCGTAGAAATCGGCACGATAGATACGCATCTGATTCTGAGTCAGGGTACCTGTCTTATCAGTACATATCACCGTTGTGGCACCCATAGTCTCGCAGGCGTGCATCTTGCGCACAAGGTTGTTAGTACGGAGCATACGGCGCATTGAGTAGGCAAGTGCCAGAGTCACAGCCATAGGCAGACCTTCCGGTACAGCTACCACCACAAGTGTAACAGCTATCATACAGGTCTGGAGGAAATAAGCAAGGAAGCCTAACCAGTCGAACGGTATCTCTATAAAATACATTATCAGTCGTCCTACCACTATTAGAGCTGCGACGGCGTAACTTATTTTCGTAATAAGATTGCCAAGACCATCAAGCTGTTCGTTAAGCGGTGTCTTTACAGAGTCATCAATCTGAGCAGCCTCGAATACCTTACCGTTTTCAGTGGCATCACCTACGGCAGTGACACGCATCACACCATGACCTTCCATGACCTTTGTACCCTTCATAGCGGTATTCGAAGCAAAGGTAGCTTCTTTATCGAACTGCTCAGGGTCTGTAGTCTTATGAGCTACAGGTTCACCGGTCAGAGTGGATTCATCGATATTAAGTGATGTAGCCTCAAGCAGCTCGCCGTCAGCAGGAACTTCCTCACCGGTATTGAGTACAACAATATCACCTACTACCACATCTTTACGCGGTACGGTAGTGGCACCTTCCTGACGGATAACCTGTACAGGTTCGTCATCGTTAACCTGATTGAGCAACGAAAATTCCTTATCAGCCTTAAGCTCGAATATAAAAGCAAGCCCTGTGGCTAACAGTATAGCAATAAAGATACCGATAGGTTCAAAGAATACACCCAGCCCTTCATCAAGTCCCCAGTACTCATAGCAACTGATACCTATCGAAAGCACACCTGCTATAAGAAGAATAATAATCAGCGGGTCACCGAATTTTTCAAGAAAACGCTTCCATAGCGGTTCCTTTTCGGGCGGAGTGAGAATATTGACACCATGCTTGCGCCGGCTCTCCTCCACCTGGGCCGGAGACAGACCCTCGTAGTGTTTTGGTTGTGACATATAGTTTAGTTGTTGGTTGTTATCGCTTACTGTGCCATTACAGGCAGAAATTTACCCGGCGACAGAAATACCTGCCCCGGTCCTGTGCCACGCAACATGCTGAAGCCTTCGCCACCGAGCACATTGCCCAGACTCCATGAAGCTGACATGCGGCTTTCAGGAATACCCTGTAAGCCTATAATATGATCTTCGTCTATTTCCACTGTACGGCCTGGAGGAAGTGTTACAGTTATGGGTGTACCCTTTGTTTCCAGAAAAACCGTGCCCGTACCCTCTATCTTCTGAAGCAGAAAGCCCATACCGCCCGTGAAACCGGATATTGAAAGCTTGGTTGTCACATTGACTTTACGGCTCGAAGCCACATACACACCGCGATGACATATCAGCGAATCACCCTCAAGGCGTACCGGGTGTAAACCGTATGTACTGCCTATGCAAAGTTTACGCGCCTCACGTGTATTATTCCGCATACGAAGTATGAATAATGACTCACCCGACAGTTTAGCACGTATCAGTCCGCCTAAACCACCCGATGTAAGAGTAGTGTCTTTCGAGATACCCTCTTCTATATATATCAGCGAGCCCTTCTCGGCGAAAAATTCCTCACCCTGTTCGAGCGTCACTTCAAGATGCTGTACGAAACTTCCTATAAGTTTGCAATTCATATCATTACGGATATATCATTAGACAGAGCCACCCTACTCTATGCTTCTACTAAAAGCCATAGCGGACAGCATCTGCAAAGTTACTTCAATTTGGCTGACTTTTCAAATTCTATGCTGACAATCCGTCTCAGAACTTTACAAAATCGCCCGGCTACAAAAATATCAAAAAATAAAATTACCATTTTTGATAAATAATAGTAAATCTACAATGTTGTTTTATATCAAAACCATACACTTAATATATTTTACAGTTTTATTATGAAGTTTTTTTCGTAACTTCGCGTTTCAGAAAAGTGAAGTCTGATATTCATGCACACTAATATATCAACATAAATGAAGAAAATACTTGTTTCTCTCTGTATGGCAGCTGCGGTGTTGGTAAGCTGCAGCAATAACAGTTCGCCTGTGGCACAGGTCTGTGACATTATGAATGAGATGGCTGAAAAGTTTAATAAGATGGATACCGATGCCCTCAGTCCGGAAGAACAGGCTTACATAGCCAAGGCCGGCGAACGCCTTGACTCTATCACCAAAGCCAACGCTGATCTTAAACTTACCGCTGAGGATAAAGCGGCTCTTAAAGAGGCGGCCAATAACATGGGCGATGCACTTATACGCCAACAGGCTAAAGCTTTCGGTATGGAACCCAACAGTGAAGAAATGCGTCAGCAACTTGAAATGGCTCATGAGGCTACCGACCAAAGCATTGATAATATGACAACCCTCGGAGGTCTGTAATCAGAACAGGATTTATACTCGGAACCAAATCTAAAAATCTAAGTCACATTAACATATCTAAAAGGGTTTTTCACTCTGATATAACAAGGAAGGCGGACTAAACATCGTGTTTAGTCCGCCTTCCTTGTTATATCAGAGTGAAAAACCGGCTTAGCGGCTCTTCAGATACTCGATAGAGTTCTTAGCCAGTGTCAGCACATTGTTCTGATACTGATTGTTCTTAGGAGTAGCCGAAATATCGGGAGTACCGTCTTCGTTCTTCATCGAGAACTCACAGCCGCCGTTACCGATACAGAGTACAGTACCCTTATACTCGGTGTTGCCCTGACGTGCTTCCCATACATTCAGCTGAGAAACATAGTCAATCTGCGAATCCCATGTACCAAGAGGTACGATACCGTAGGTATTAACAAGTACATTATAGCACTCTTCATCCTGATTACCCAGTCCGGTAAGAACAGACGGGATATTGAAGTAGAGACAGTTATGGTCTTCTGTCCAACCCGGACCCTTGAAAGCGATAAGTTTCGTACGGTCAGTTACAGTCACATCAAGACCTCTGAAAATAGCATGGGTTGAAGCATCTTTCTTGAATGCACCGGCAGGATTAAGCTCTACAGCCATCATCCAAGTATCAGG
>CAMWKC010000199.1 GCA_947174735.1 uncultured Porphyromonadaceae bacterium | reverse complement strand
TAATAGTATATTAAACAACTGATTTATTGACTGAGAGCCTTGTTAAAGGTGGAAAAATATAATTTATAATTGCGCGAAATCGTAATAAATTTATCACATTTCGCGTAATTATAATTTGAGTAAATTTTGATAAGTTATTAATATTGACTATATTTGCGCCATAAGACATAATAAAATTATCATAGGAAGAGATCGAGAAAAAGAGATTCTCAAAGATTGTATGGAATCCGGGCGCCCGGAGTTTATTGCAGTCTACGGTCGTCGCCGTATAGGTAAGACATTCTTGATTAAACAATACTTCAAAAATAAATTTGATTTTTATATGACCGGCGTTGAGGGAAGTACTATGCCGGAAATGCTTGAATACTTCAATGTTCAGCTACAACAATATTCCGGACGAGAATGGCCATTAGCGTCTACATGGATGAAAGCTTTCAGACAATTACAGGAATATTTATCATCGCTTAAAAAGAAGCGAATTGTCGTATTCATCGATGAATTGCCGTGGTTCGATACTCCTCGTTCCAAATTTTTTAGGGCATTAGATTTATTTTGGAACGGCTGGGGCGACAGTCAGATGAATCTAAAATTTATTATTTGTGGGTCAGCGACTACATGGATGACAAATAAGCTTCTCGGAGATAAAGGCGGATTACACAATCGTGTCACTCGACAAATCTATCTTGCTCCGTTTAATCTGTATGAGACAGAGAAAATGCTTCAGTCAAACGGAATTTTATGGTCAAGACATCAAATCACGGAATGTTATATGGTAGTAGGAGGTATACCATACTATCTGTCAAAAATGGATAAAACACAAAGTGTAGCCCAAAATATTGACAGGCTGTTCTTTCATCACGCAGGAGAATTAAGGAATGAATATGAATTCTTGTTTAGATCCCTGTTTAAAGATTCCATAATTTATCGCCGTGTAGTCGAAGTTTTAGCTTTAAAATCTATGGGTATGACACGCGAGAATATTGCGTCGTCGCTTGATGTATCGGTAGGAGGTACGTTGACTGAGGTAATGGAGAATCTTATTACATGTGATTTTGTACGTGAATATAATGCCTTTGGTAATAAGCGTAAGGGCAAATTATATCAATTGACAGACCTATTTACATTATTTTACATCAAACAAATAAAGAATGCAAGAACTCATGATGAAGACTATTGGCTTACGCGAATTGATTCCCCTTCTCATAGGGTATGGGCGGGATACGCATTTGAACAAGTGTGCCTACACCATATACCTCAAATAAAAATGGCTCTCGGTATTTCGGGAGTCGCAACACAAGTTTCTTCATGGCGAGGGATAGAGGATGGTAAAATGACAGGACAAATTGACCTGATTATTGACCGTAGGGATGAGACAATCAATCTGTGCGAAATGAAGTATTCTCTCAGAGAATATGACATCACACCTGCATATCTTAAGAAGCTGATTGAACGAATGGAGAACTTTCGTGAATCTACCAAAACTAAGAAGGCTCTGCACCTAACTCTTGTAACAGTCAATGGCATAAGACATAATGCTCAATGGGGTATGATACAAAACGAAGTTACAGCAGACCAGTTATTCAAACCTCTTCAATAAAACCGGTAATCGCGAATATCGAATAAAGAGGAATATATGTAAAATATTGTACACGCTTATTCGGTTGCGACCGACCAACCAGGACAATCTTACAATCTTACTAATGAAATTTGTTATACACTTATTAGTATCCCAAAATCGAAGTTATAAGGCATCAACAAGCTCGCTCAGAAGTTGACACCGAGCCAAGGTGATGTTTATGACCGATGTCGGTAATTTCCGCATAAATGCACTTTGAAACGATAATTGCACACTTTTGTGTACAGGAGTATTGCTGAAATAGTGGTAATTTTGCGTTTGAGTTTTATATGATAATCTTGAAACGGACAAATAATATTATCACAATCTTATGTGCGGTATATTCAGAAGAATGGCCTATTTGTTGACTTCGGTAGTTTTGGTATCATGTATGGAAGAGGCGGAAGCTACTGTATCTCCTACACAGGCAGAAATTTCGGTATCGGGTACTTTGCCGGTCTTATATATTGAAACAGAGAATCGCGAGCCTATTGTCTCTAAAGAAATATATCTGAACGCTGTTTATAGACTTGACCCGATGGGAATAGATGGGGTAGAGGCTCTTGGTACAGAGGCTGACCCGTTACCAATGCAAATACGGGGTAGGGGTCATTCATCTTGGAAAGGGGTAAAGAAGCCGTATAAGATAAAACTTGGAAAAAAGACTGCAATAATGGGAATGTCCAAAAACAAACATTGGGCATTGCTTAAACCTTCTGAAAATACTGTGGCCGGATTTCAGTTAGGCAAACTTATGGATATGGCGTGGACTCCGAGTTTCCGACCGGTAGAAGTAGTGTTGAACGGTGACTACATCGGACTATATTTTCTTACAGAAACAATCCGAATAGATGAAAATCGTGTGAATATCTACGAGCAACAGGACCGTGAGACAGACACTGATCTGATAAGCGGCGGCTGGCTTGTTGAGGTGGATAACTATCGTGACAAATGTCAGATTACAATTCCTGAAAACGATAGTTGGAATCTGACATTGCGTTACCATACGCCTGAAGATTTGTCAGACGTTCAGTTGCAATGGCTTACCGATGAGTTTAAGTCTATAAACTCAACTATCTATTCTACTGACAAGACTTCGACCCAATGGGAAAACTATATAGATGTGGAAAGTATGGCCCGGTTTTTTATCATTCAGGAAGTAATGGATAATCCGGATGGTTTTCACGGTAGTTTTTATCTGCATAAAGATTTGTCTGAGGACTCGAAGTGGGTAGCCGGTCCAATCTGGGATCTTGTATGCTACAACAGAGATAAGACTGACTATACTTTCAGAATGAAGGTACATTATAACTTTATTCCGCATTGGATAGGGGAGATTATTCAGTATGACAGTTTCTGTAAGGCTGTGGCAAATGTATGGCAAGAGGTATATCCGGAGAGGCTTTCGGAGATATATGAATATGTTGATGAGACAATTCTTCCGCTTGAGGTAGCTTGGAATAATGATTGCATAAGATGGGACGAAGATGCGTCTCAAACTGCAGAACTCAGAGCGGAAAGAATAAAAACAGCTCTTCACCGCAATATTGAATGGTTCGACAAGCACCTTCCGGAGAGCTCTTACGCTTCAATCCCATCTATAGAAGAGGCTGCCACAGTGAAAGTGTATAATCTTCAAGGTATGCTTATCGGCGTGTTCAAAAATCGTGACTCAGCATTATCACAGCTCAAAAGCGGAATTTATATCATAAACGGAAAGAAAATTAAAATACAGTAGACTATAGTAATGAAAAAGTATCTGGTATTTCTTTTTACTTCGTTTTTGCTGCTCACTGCGTGTAGTGAATCAGATAAACCTGTGTCTGAAGAAGTAGGAAACGAGAAGACTTTATTAATGTATATGCCGTGGTCGTCTAACCTCACGGGCTATTTCTATCAGAACATCAAAGATATGGAGTCCTGCATAGAGGAAATGGGCGGATTGCATAACGAAAGAGTTATTGTCTTCATCTCGAATACCTCGACAGAAGCTTCCTTATTTGAGATTAAATATGAAAACGGAGAATGTCAAAGGGTTGACATTAAATCTTATTCATATCCGGCATTCACCACGGAAGTCGGCATTACTCAGATTCTTGGTGATGTGATACACTATGCTCCTGCAAGGAGGTATTCAATGATAATAGGCTGTCACGGTATGGGCTGGCTCCCGGTAAACACAAGCAGAGCCTTACGGTCGCAGGAAAAACTTCATTGGGACTACACGGATGTACCGCTTACACGATATTTCGGAGGAACTACCCGGGAATTTCAGACCGACATATCAACATTATCGGCAGCTATAGAAAATACCGGCGTGAAAATGGAGTATATTCTGTTTGATGACTGCTATATGTCTTCCATTGAAGTAGCTTACGAGTTAAAAGATGTAGCAGATTATCTGATAGCTTCCACCTGCGAAGTTATGGCCTACGGAATGCCATACTCGACTATGGGAAAACATCTGCTTGGCACACCTGACTACGAGGCGGTGTGTGACGATTTCCATGAGTTTTATTCAAACTATTCCGTTCCTTGCGGTACTCTTTCCGTAACAGACTTATCCCACATTGATGATATGGCAAGTCTGATGAAACAGATTAATCACAGTTATTCTTTTGACGATTATCAGCGCGGACGATTACAGAATTTAGATGGTTATTCGCCGACAATTTTCTATGATTTCGGTGATTACGTAAATTTGTTGCTTGAACAGAATAGTGCTTCCGCAGATATGAAAACTGAATTCGATATTCAGTTAAATCAGCTAATACCTTACAAAACGAATACAGAACAGTTCTATACAGCTACGCGCGGACCTATCAAAATTCATCGTTATTCCGGAATAACCACCTCTGACCCTAGTGTCAGTCAGAGAGCAGCAGACAAGAACAAAACCAAATGGTATTATGCTACACATTGAGCTTTATATACTATCCAGTGTGAAGAAAACTCATATAGCCAGGGTTGATGGCTATATGAGTTTTATGTATCGCGGCATTTTGTTTTTATTCCGTTATGATTCCTGATTTTAGTAGTTTTACCTTCTCTTATTAAAGGTTCGCCATTAAATTCTGTAGCTAATCCTAATCTTCAATACTTCGGTTATTTTTTGAGATATTGTTAATGGCTCCGGAGAGCCAGATGTT
>CAMWKC010000198.1 GCA_947174735.1 uncultured Porphyromonadaceae bacterium | reverse complement strand
AATCAAAAGTTATCAAATTAAAAGATTAAATTTGCAGATTAAATTTGTGGTACGGTTGTGATAAGAACTTAAATTTTTGGTTATTGTCAGAGAATCGTGCTTCAATAATAGAAGTGTTAAACTGTACAAACATTTCAAATGATAGAAGACATCACCCTGCGAGTGAGTCCGGATATTGCCGCTGACAAAGAGAAGCTTGCGCAGGTATTAGTACGTACTGTCAAAACAGGGCAGCTTAATGACTGGCGTATAGTACGCAAATCGGTTGACGCTCGTGGAAAAGCAGTAATTATTAATGTTACTCTACGTTTAGCGACCGGTTCAGATAAAGTAGTACCTTCTGATTATAAGGAAACAGAATTTAAACCTGTAGGTGCAAGTGCACCTCAGGTTATAATTGTAGGTGCAGGTCCTGCAGGATTGTTCGCAGCCTTAAAAGCTATACAAGTTGGTTTACGGCCGATAGTTCTTGAACGCGGCAAAGATGTAGATAGTCGACGACTGGATTTGGCTAATATTTCCCGTGAACAAAAATTAGATGAAAATTCGAACTACTGTTTTGGTGAGGGAGGAGCCGGTGCTTATAGCGACGGTAAATTATACACACGTAGTAAGAAACGTGGTGATAATAAAGAAGTGTTACAGTTACTTGTACAACATGGTGCCTCTCGTGAGATATTGATAGAGTCTCATCCTCATATTGGTAGCGATAAATTGCCTATAGTTATAAAGAATATCCGTGCTACAATAGAAAAAAATGGTGGTAAAGTGTATTTTAATACACGAATGACGAGAGTCTTGCTGGAAGCAGGAGTTGCTGTCGGTGTTGAAACCAGTGATGGACGACAGCTTTTCGGTCCTGTAATTCTTGCTACCGGCCATTCTGCACGAGATGTTTACCGTCAGTTATACAATGATAATGTACGCCTTGAAGCTAAGGGATTTGCGATGGGCGTAAGGCTTGAACATCCACAGGAAGAAGTGGATCGTATGCAGTATCATTGTAAAAGAAAGCGTTCAGAAGCTTTACCACCTGCTGAATATCGTTTTGTGACTCAGATCGATGGGCGAGGTGTATATAGTTTCTGTATGTGTCCTGGAGGAGTAGTAGTACCATCCGCATCCGGAGTAAATGAGTCATTGGTAAATGGTATGTCTGCTTCTGCCCGTGCAGGTCGTTGGGCTAATTCTGGAATGGTAGTGGAAATACGTCCAGGCGACTTCCCGGAATATGCCAATGATGAAGACCCATTTGAATTGCTTAGATTGCAAGAGGACTATGAAAAACGGTTCTATGAGGCGGCTGAATCTTCATTAAGAGCTCCTGCACAGCGTATGACAGATTTTGTAGCCGGCCGTCTTTCTGATAGTTTAGTACGTAGTAGTTATGCACCTGGGCTGATTTCAAAACGTGTTGATGAATTGCTGCCACCTTTTATTGCTTCACGACTTAAAAAAGGTTTTGAAAGCTTTGCAAAACAACGAAAGGGTTTTATGAGTGAACAGGCTACTGTAATTGGGCTTGAATCAAGAACATCAAGTCCTATAAGGATTCCCCGAGACCCTGTGACTTTAGAGCATACTGATATAAAGGGACTTTACCCGGCTGGTGAAGGTGCCGGATATGCAGGTGGTATAATCTCAGCTGCTTTAGATGGCATACGTTGTGTAGAGAGTATAAGTAAAAGATTGAGTGAGGCTAATAACCTGTCTCAATTTTGTGAAACAAAAGAATGATTCAGGTATGGCAACCATATTAAATATAGAAACCTCAGGTAAAATATGTTCAGTAGCTTTGACTAAGGATGGGGTTGTGGAATATCAACTTGAAGATACTGAAGGTATGAAACATGCAGAACGGTTAGGGCCTTTTATAGAGAAAGCGATAAATGAAGTACATAGAAAAGATTGGCAGTTGGACGCTATCTCCGTAAGTATCGGTCCTGGTTCTTATACCGGTTTACGTATAGGTCTTAGTATGGCTAAAGGATTGTGTATGGCTCTCGACATTCCTTTGATAGGTGTTTCTACACTTCAACTTCTTGTGTCTAAAGCAATGTTTATGTCTGCACCTTGGAATGGCGAAGAGCTATTCTTTCCGATGATAGATGCTCGACGTATGGAAGTATATGGCGGTGTGTATGATTTTGGATTGAACGAAATAATCTCTCCCGGCTCTATAATTCTGGACGAAAATTTACTTAAAAATACACTTGGTGAGAAGAAGATATATTTTCTTGGTGATGGAAGTGAAAAAGCCAAGAATATAATTACCTCGGAGAATGCTTATTGGTTAGATGATATGTATCCTCATGCAAGAGATATGTTGGCTCTTTCAGAAGTTGCTTATCGTAAGGGTAATTTTCTTGATATAGCTTATTCTACTCCGGCTTATCTTAAAGAATGGCAACCCGGCCCTGTCTCACAACATAGTATCAAGACAGAGTAAAGTTTCACAATGTGTAATAATAGATGATAAAATGATACAGGATTTTGATATGCAGATAAATGATGACTATCTTACTGATTCAGATAAGATAGCGATCACACAACAACATACTTCTTCTAAATCAGCTCAGGCAGAAGTATCATTTATTAAGATGATACCTTATAATACAGGTCTGCCACGTATGGTACTGCCTGAGTATGGAAGAAACATTCAGCAGATGGCTACTAATTGCCTTTCTATTGAAGATCGGGAAGAGAGAACTCGCTGTGCCTATGAGATTATTGATGTTATGGTAAGTTTATTCCCTAATATGGTAGGTGATAATGGTAATCTTCAGAAGCTTTGGGACCATCTCAATATGATGTGTGACTTTAAACTTGATATAGATTTTCCCATAGAAGTAGCGGATCAGTCAAGTATGCATCCTAAACCAGCCAAGGTTCCATATACCACATCAGGGCCATATCATCGTCAGTATGGACGTCTATTGCCACAGATTGTAAAGATAGTATCAGATATGCCTAATTGTGATGATAAAGATGTGCTTGTATCTATGGTTGCTCACCATATGAAGAAAATGCTTCTTTCTCAAAATAAAGATGGTGTGAGTGATAGTCGTGTACTTGCGGATTTATCACATTTTTCCGGTGGGCTTATAAATCTTGATCCTGAAGAATATATACTTCATGATTTCTTTGAATCGATGCCACAAATTAAGACAAAGAAAAAAAAGAAGAAATAAGAAGAGTTATTTTATAGAATCAAGAAAATATGAGCAGTACGTTTATTGTCGAAGGTGGACATCGTTTACATGGATCAATTACTCCTCAAGGGGCTAAAAATGAAGCTCTGCAAGTAATATGTGCTACGCTTCTGACTTCGGATAAAGTGATAATTTCAAATATACCTGTTATTGCTGATGTTCGTAATCTAATATCATTATTAGCCGACATGGGTGTAAAAGTACGGCAACTTACAGAAAATAGTTATGAATTTCAGGCTGATGAGGTAAATATTGATTATATACATACTGAAGCATATAAAAAGAAAGCTCAACGTCTGAGAGGTTCTGTCATGATTGTAGGGCCTATGGTGGCACGTTTCGGAACAGCAGTATTACCTAAACCAGGCGGAGATAAAATAGGACGTCGTAGACTAGATACACATCTTTTAGGAATAGAGCGACTTGGAGCTACTTTCGAGTATGAAAAAGATGAAAAGGTATTTGTCATAAGTGCTCCTCACGGATTGTACGGTTCTTATATGCTTCTTGACGAAGCATCTGTTACAGGTACTGCCAATGTCATAATGGCGGCAGTCATGGCAAAGGGTACAACAACTGTATATAATGCTGCTTGTGAACCATATATACAGCAACTATGCAAAATGCTGAATAGTATGGGAGCCAATATAGAGGGCGTCGGTTCAAATCTTCTGACTATCCATGGTGTCAGCATATTGAATGGTACTCACCATACTCTTCTGCCCGATATGATTGAGATAGGAAGTTTCATAGGTATAGCTGCTATGACCGGTAGTGATGTAACATTGAAAAATGTAGGTCTGCATGATTTAGGTATTATGCCTTATGCTTTCAGTCGATTAGGAATAAATCTAGAAGTATTTGGAGATGATATAAGAGTAAATCAAAAGGAAATATATGAACTTGAGAATTTTATAGATGGTTCAATAATGACCTTTGCTGATGCTCCATGGCCTGGCTTATCACCTGATTTGTTAAGTATCTTTCTTGTGACTGCGATTCAGGCTAAAGGAAGTGTTCTGATACATCAAAAAATGTTTGAAAGTCGCCTGTTTTTTGTTGATAAACTTATTGATATGGGAGCTAAAATAATTTTATGTGATCCTCATAGAGCGGCTGTTATAGGTTCAGGACGTTTCAACAGTCTTCATGGCGCTGAGATGGAGTCACCAGATATTCGTGCCGGAATAGCTTTACTGATTGCTGCTATGGCAGCCCAAGGAAAAAGTATTATTCATAATATCGATCAGATTGACCGTGGGTATGAATGTATAGATACCAGACTCAATAAATTAGGTGCTCGAATAACACGTATAGAATAAGGTACATTCAATTATTATCAACCTTTATGAGAGTTAAATTGTAGTAAAAAGTAGAAGAGTACTATATAACTCTGAAAAATTAAACTATGATAGAAGAAAAACAACTTACTGAAATTGGAAAGTTTCAGAAGACACATGCTCTTGAGGGTGAACTGAATGCTATACTGGATGTTGAGCCTGAGTTTCTTACTGAAGGTAATGCTGTCATTATAGATGTTGACGGTATTTATG
>CAMWKC010000197.1 GCA_947174735.1 uncultured Porphyromonadaceae bacterium | reverse complement strand
ATATAAACTATCACAACCTCATAAAATTTACAAATTTAAATAAGAAAACGAGGTTATCTGTAAAGGATAACCTAGCTTTTACTTTAAATATCTGTCAACTGACAGAAAAAAGATTTATCAGATACGGTCAAGAACAGTCTCAATAAGACGGCGTACACTCGGTTTGTAATCGGTGTTAGCATTGGTAGCACGACGTTCGGCGATAATACAGCAGACAGTCATAGCTTTATGTCCGAGCATCTTAGCCATACCTTGCAGACAGCCTGATTCCATCTCAAAGTTGGTGACGGGACGGCCATGATAACGGAATTCCTCAATTTTAGCATTTAGATCGGGGTCAGCAAGACGCAGACGTACCATACGACCTTGCGGAGCATAAAATCCTACAGCCGAAATGGTGTAGCCACGGCGCATATCGTCACGCCCTATACGCTCGATAAGTTCCGGTGCAGCGTCAACAGTATAAGGCGCAGCCCAATCATGACGCCACTTGGTAAACTCACAGAACTCACGCTCGAAATCAAGGTCACACACAGCATCACGGTCAGCATAGAAATTAAGAATACCGTCAGTGCCTGTAGCTTTCTCAGCTATGCAGAAGTCTCCTATATGTAAGTCATCCTGTAGGGAGCCGCTTGTGCCGACACGTACCATTTCGAGAGTACGGTGTTCAGGTCGTACGGTACGTGTGGCAAAGTCTATGTTAGCTAAAGCATCAAGTTCAGTCACGACTATTTCAATATTATCCGAGCCGATGCCATGCGATATACACATCAGTTCTTTACCTTTATAGGCTCCGCCGACAGCATGAAACTCACGACTGGTCACATCATAGTCAATACGGTCAAAATAGGAAGCCACCATATCGACACGACCGGGGTCACCTACCATAATTATCTTATCACGCAACTGGTCAGGACGCAGATGTATGTGAAAAGCAGAACCGTCCTGATTGACTATAAGTTCGGACGAAGGTATTACTCTGGGAGCATTCATGGTTATATTAAGTTTAAGATTTATGAATTGACAAGCTGTACCACTATGAGACGACCACCTTCTTTAGTAGACAGCAGTATTTTACGTCCTTCGGTCAGAGGCACATAACCGCCTATAGGTATCTGACGGTTCTCTGTCTTATCCCACATGTCGGGCAGACGGCGGTTGATAAGTATCCATTGACCGTTATGAAAATGAAAGTCACCGACAGGCTTCTTATCTTCAGGCGAGATTTTTTCGTTGGGCACTACAAAACGGTTGGCATGCCACATATAGAGCGTCTGCTTATCATAGACCATAAGACGGTACTTTTCAGATACAAACTTTCCATGACTCGGCGAGTAATAGAAATTAAGCACCGGCAACTGACCATGATAAGGAGTTCCGCACCACGGACACTTAGGTTTAGTGGTATTGTCAAATACAAACCACTTGGCACCGCAGTCAGGATTACGGCAGGGCTGCATCAGATCGGTAGTCTTGACCAAAGCCTGTTCCCACTCATCAGCAGTAGGACGTTTTGACGGGTCATGCAAACCGTCTATAAAGGCTCGGTCAAACAATTCCTTCAGATAAGGACCGCATATAGTGTATGGTAACTTACCGGGATCACCCTGCGGTAACTCAGATTTACCTAAGTTCTCCGGACGCACACGGTTTGACTTATCTGTCGGATGTTCTATAAACAGAGCCTTTTCGCCCATTGACAACAGCTCATCGTTCTTCTCGTCCTCTATATCATGTACTTTGCTACCACGCAACGGATGACGATAAAGAAGATACATATAAACCATAACAGCCAAAGCATGTTGGTCGGTAGCACGCGAGGGTAACTTACGATTCTTATCGGTAAGCGGCAGATGTCGTGTAGCAAGAACTTCGGGCGCTATGAAGTCAGGAGTACCCACAACATCAGGCGGATATTTACCCGGTACTACGAGCCCGTCACAGTCTATGATACAGGCGTTGCCTCCGGGTGGGTCAAGCAATACATTATTGTATGATAAATCACTATGAGCCAAACCGGCAGCATGTAGACGCCTCACAGCACGCGCTATCTTGATAAGCATGTGAAAATGAGTAAGCCATGTGCCCTTATCTTCCGGTCGCAGGTGACGATTACGAAGCTTGGCCGAAGCAAACCATTTACCGTTCTTCTCCTTGCCGGCGAAATTGCCGTCGGAAAAAAAGAAATGTTTCTGATAAGTAGGCACTACCAGCCCTACACGTCCGTTCCATTCGACAAGACGTGTAGGCCATGCAAACAGATTCTTCCAATACTCACCGCCAGGTTGATTGAATATTCTGTCACGATACAGACCTACTATATTATTAAGACGGTCACGGGCATTGGCGTCAAGTTTGTTACGGAAGAACAACACTACTTCCTTTTTATCTTTACACCAATAAGCATCTTTCATGCCTCCCGAGGCAAACGACTCATTGTCAAACTCAACTGTCGTGCCATCATTGGCGGTCACTTTAACTATTTCTCCCATTATCGCATCAATAGAGTATTGCTATGGTACGGTCGTCATGATTGCCACGGCTGCGGAATCCAAGCCATTCAAGCAATTCAGATGCACAATCCGGGTTACGTTCACTAAGACAGACATTGTCATTTATAGATTTCATCATCTCGTCCCACCTCTCAGCACGTTGCAGATTGGCGTCAGTCTCAAACCACGGGTCGCTCACGCCATCGGTCATAAGCACCAGCGCCTTAAAATCAGGCACAATTGTAAAGCGGTAACGAGTACGGTCACTGAAGACGCTCGGCATAGTGAGAAAACGTGTCTGTCCGGCATACTCGCCTCCGTCCGGCTCACCCATTATCTTGACAGTACCATCGTTCAGCAGAAGTCCTATAGCACCGTCACCTACCCAATAGGTAGCAATAAACCAGCCGAAATCAAATTTACGACACACAGCCATAAGAAGTGTGGTGGAGTAATCCTTCACTACAGCACCAGCTTTATTATCACTTTCTGTCTTTATGGCTTTGGAGGCTTCCCAGGCGGCTTTCACCACCGTATTATAAAGTAGTTTACCCACATGGACGGCATTCTCCTGTGTCGGTTGATTATTGTAATTGCTGACTGCTGCCACAAAATCACTTTCAACCTCAGACAGCAGCAGACGTACCCATGTCTCAACCTCACGACAGGCTATACGCGAGCCTTCCCGTGAATACTTGGCTGACCCGGCACCGTCAGCCACAGCCAGTACATACCATTCGTCACCATTAAGATAGCTTACAACGAAATCATCGTCTCGCGGACTACCCTCGTGAGCATGACTGCGACCGCGTCGGCTTGCGGCTACTATATCCTTTCCGTCCGAACCATCAGACCATACCTTCACAGAGACATACTTCATATCTGTATCCTCTTTAGGATAATCAATACCTTCCGGTACAGGTATATTCTGCCACAGGCTATCCGGATCAGTATTGAAGGCTATGTGTATCCGACGTTCAAGATATTCCTGACCTTTGCTCCAACCCGGATACTCAAAGTAAAATATTACCTCAATATCTCCGGCCCGTTTAGGTGTACCCAATAGAGTAAGATTGCCTTGTGTATCACGGACAAGCTTCAGACCGGTATCACTTAAACCAGATGTTTCGACACATTTGAAAACCGACGGGTCCACATGTACAGTATGCTTATAAGGTGTACCCTGACGACCGTTAGGAAATTTCAGATTTACTTTGTTCAGTTCGTTGCGCGCTAAGATTCGTTGGTCCATAAGTTCAGTCTGATATTCGTTCCACATACGGCGTATAAGCCATGTCTCAAATTTATCCAGCTCATTATCATCAGGTGTGTGCCCGTTGACTGTCAGAGCTTTCGCCACACGCTGGCGAAGGCCATCGACTGTCACCGTTTTATGTATGATACGTAAACTGCGGTCTTTTCTCATTGTAAAGATGTGATATTAAGATTGTCAATGCAGCGTTATTACATTTATCCCTGTGTACGATCTACATCAAATCCTTCATTTGTAACGGTAAGAGTACCCTCCATACCGCACCACGGACATTTGATTATCTCTTCGTCTCCGACACAGAATATACGTCCGCACGAACAGGTCACAAAACCGTGCTGATTACCACAGCAGGGACAAACAGGCTCACCATACAGACGGCTGACGTTGATAGTACGCTGTTTCTGTCCTTTCACACTCAGACTATCGTAAGCCTCTCCATCAATGGGATAAGCTCCTACCAATTTAAAATCGGTAGCACTCATATCATTACCAAACCGCATTCCTTCCGGACGCCGGGCATATTTTATCAGATAGCGATTTCCCGTGTGTTGACATTTACCTTCAAAGACAGCATAATTTTCATCAGTCCTTGATTCACCCCGGTCTTCTAACTTTACTTTCTCCAGATTTATACCTTCCATCGGGGCATGTTTTATACCCTCTTCACCGAAATCAGTTACTGACTGACTGCTGGCTGTGACAGAAGCACTTATCCACTTAAAGAATTTCTTATACGATTCCTCCCCGTCAGCATTGAAACGCACTATACTGTCGGTAAGCTGTCCGAACAGTAACGGGTCTATTGTATCTCCTATAGAAATTACCGTCATCGAAGCGCGACGACGGAAACTACCGTTCCATCGTGCTATGGCAGTTGCCGGATTATCAGTCGGCGTACCGTCTGTAAGCAGAAATACCACCGGTTTCCAATCTCCCTTTCTCTGAGCTGTGGTCTTGACTACATTTTTCTCAATATCATCCATCAGATGATTGAGCACCGC
>CAMWKC010000196.1 GCA_947174735.1 uncultured Porphyromonadaceae bacterium | reverse complement strand
ATGCAATCTTATTTCCGTCAGCTGTGTCAGCAGCATCAGGAAGAGATAGAAATGCTACAGCGTGCCGGTGACAAAGAAGGGCTCGAAGAGCTCCGTCAGCGTCTCATTACTGACACTGAGCAGAATGCTCCGGTGCAATCCATACCTCAGGAGATTATTGATGTCTATACGACTGAAGGCGGAGCACCGCATCTTGACGGTGCCTATACAGTCTTCGGAGAAGTATTAGAAGGTATGGACGTAATAGACCGTATCCAGCAGACAGAGACTGACAGCTCAGACCGTCCCCTCGAAGATGTACGCATCATCAAGGCTACTGTGCTTGATAAATAATAGTAGCTATAACACAAAAGAACAACAAACCAATAAGACCCAAAGCGTCGGCGTAGTTCCGCCGGCAGGACTCACGGAGAGAGCCCGTACCGGACGCAGGCGCCATAACTCTAACTCCCAGATATGACTGACAACGAACTGAGGACTCCTGAGGAGATCCAGACCCCCGCTGCAGAAATCGCCGCAGAAGAGTGTGTTGCAGAAGAATGTGTAGAAACCACATCGCCCGCTCTTGATATGGCTGAGGCAGCCGACGAAGCTATCGACAACATCGAAGAGCAGCCTGAATCGCTGCCTAAGCTTCACTCCATGACTAAAGAAGAACTCATAGAGACCCTGCGTGGTATCGTGGCTAATGACCGTGCCGATGCCAACCGTGAGGTAGCCGCTATCAAAAAGGCTTTCTTCCTCATACGTAACCGCGAAGATAATCAGGAGCTTGCGGCATACGTCGAAGCTGGCAATGCCCCCGAGACATTCTCGGCCACCCCTGATGCTAAGGAAGCCGAACTGAAAGATCTGCTGGTTGCCTTCCGCGAGAAACGCAATGCATATCTGGAGGCGGAGGCCGAGCGCCGTCAGGCTAATCTTGAAAAGAAACAAGAAATCGTAGCACGTCTGCAGACGCTGGCCGAAGATATAGATAACATCAATCTGCACTTTAGTAAGTTTCATGAACTTCAGCAGGAATTCCGTCAGGTAGGCGATGTGCCTCCCACTAATGAGACTGAAATCTGGAAGGCTTACCAGCAGGTGGAAGAACTCTTCTTTGACCGTCTGAAGATGAATAAAGAATTGCGTGACCTCGACTTTAAGAAAAATCTTGAAGCCAAACGTGCTCTTATCGAACAGGCTGAGGCTCTGACTGAGGCAGCTGACGTAATAGCAGCTTTCCGCAAACTTCAGACTTTGCATGAAGCTTGGCGTGAGACCGGTCCGGTAGCTAAAGAAGTGCGTGAGGAAATATGGGAGCAGTTTAAGAAAGCTTCGACTGTCATCAACAAACGTCATCAGGATTATTTCGAGACACGTAAGGCTGAAGAACAGTCCAACGAAACTGCTAAACTGGCTCTATGTGCTGAAGTAGAGGCTATTAATCCTGACAGCCTTCAGGGTTATCAGGCATGGGACGCTGCCACAGCTACAGTAAAGGATATACAGACCCGCTGGCGTCAGCTCGGTTTCGCTTCACGCAAGACCAATACAGCACTGTTCGCACGTTTCCGTCAGGCATGTGATACGTTCTTTGCCCGTAAGGCTGAGTATTATAAGCAGGCCCGTGAGGATAATTCCGCCAACATAGCTAAAAAACGTGAACTCATCGAACGTGCCGAAGCTTTGCTTAGCGATGTGTCTGACCGTAAGAATGTAGAGGCTATGGCTGAACTGCAGGCCGAGTGGAAAAAGACCGGTCACATAGCCCGCAAGCAGGGTGAAGCTCTTTGGGAGCGTTTCAATGCCGCTTGTAATAAGTTCTACAGCGAACGTAAGAAGACATTCAATGCCCGTCATCAGGAAGAGAATGCTAATCTTGAGGCTAAGCGCAACATTATAGCACGTCTGCGTGAGCTGCTTCAGACTGAAAACCGTCGTGAGGTGTTGCCTGATGTACGTGCTCTTCAGGAAGAATGGAAAGGCATAGGTTTTGTACCTCACAAAGTGATGGACGAAATCTATAACGAGTACCGTGGACTGTGTGATGAGTTCTACGATAGCCTTGACCGTCGTGAACCACGCCGTGATGCCCGTCGCGGCCGTAATGACAACCGCGGTGGCAACCGTTCTGACCGTGGCGGTGCTCCGCTCAGCGAACGTGACAAACTCATGCGTACCATAGAGACTAAGAAAGGTGAACTCCAGACGCTTGAGAACAATCTCGGTTTCTTCAGTGTGAAATCGAAAGCCGGTAACTCAATGGTGGCTGAATTCGAGCGTAAGATTGCTCGTCTCAAAGAGGAGATAACTGATCTCACTGCCAAGGTGAAAACTATGGACCGTGAAGCCGCCCAGGCTGCCCGCGATGAGAAGTAATTCACTACCCCGGCATTATAACATACAAAGAGTAAGATAATTCTTCCGGACCCGGCCATTGTCTGACGGAACACAGACGAACGGCCGGGTCCGGTCTTAATGCGCCGGCCTCTCTTACACATATCGGATAAAAGATTAAAGAAAAATGATAAAGACCAACAATAAACTTCGTGTCGGTTACCGTACTCTGCTGCTATTGGTGGCCTTACCTCTGTGTGGTACTGGCGCGCTCATTGCACAGCATCCTGACCTATCGCAATATTCCAATTTCATAGATTACAGTAAAGTCGAGAATCTTGAACCTGCTGATCAAGTTGTGAATGCTGCTGATTACGAACGCTATATCCGTGAAGCAAATCAAGGCGATAGTGAAGCTATGCGTATGGTAGCACTGTGCTATCAGACCGGTACGGGTACCGAATGTGATTTCAATGAAGCCTGGCGATGGTTTGGTAAAGCCTCTGAAGCCGGTAATTGCGAGGCACAGTATGATATAGGCTGTCTATTTCGTGATGGTTACGGAGTGCATCAGAACTATGAGCAATCTGCTTACTGGTTCCGTAAGGCTGCTTCAAACGGTCATGCCAAGGCTATGCTGAATATCGGGCGTCAGTTCGAACAAGGTCAGGGTGTACTTCAGGACGACCGTATAGCAGCTGAATACTACTGGCGTTCGGCTGAGCATGGCAGCCCTGAAGGTGCTTATCGTTATGCTTCTATGTTGCGTGACGGCAAAGGAGTAGAGCGTAATGTTGTTAAGGCAGCCAAATATTTCGATATAGCTGCTGAAGCCGGTTATGCCGACAGTGCCGAACAGGCTGCCGGATTACGTCCCGAAGCTGCTGTAGTAAAAGCCCGTCAGGAGAAATCAGCAGGTACACGTAAGACTTCAACTCCTAAATCTAAAAATGACAAGACCGGTAAGGTCAATACTAAAAAAGGAACAAAGAAGAAAAAGAGCAGTCGTAAGTGAAGGCTTGACTGATGATATGGCTCCGTTAGTCTTAATCTTGAAGTTTTTAGTTTAAACTAACTTAGCGGAGCAGATTTTAAGAAAACGTAATTCAAATCTTACTGCTATGTCACAGGATTCCACACAATCGCAGAGTGAACGCGAACTTATACTCATAAATATTTCCGGTCCTGACCGTACCGGACTGACGGCTGCCCTGACTGAGGTGCTGGCACGTCATGATGCCGCCATACTTGACATGGGCCAGGCTGATATACATCATCATCTCTCTCTCGGCATACTGTTTAAGACAGATTCAAGACGCAGTGGTGATATACTGAAAGAGATACTGTTTAAAAGCAAGGATCTGGGTGTGCAGGTACAGTTCAGTATAGTTTCAGAACAGGATTACGAACAGTGGGTGTCCCGTCAGGGAAAGAACCGTTACGTAATTACTATACTCGGACGTAAACTGACAGCTGAACAGATTTCTGCTACTTCACGTATTATTTCCGAACAGGGTCTTAACATTGACAATATACGCCGTCTGACAGGTCGTCCTCCTCTTGACGAGGCTGAACAGCCCGCTACTAAGAGTTGTATAGAGTTTTCAGTGCGTGGCACTCCGGCTGACCGTACTCTTATGCAGCAGCAACTGATGCATACCGCGGCAGAGCTTGAATTTGATATTTCTATGCAGGAAGATACTATCTACCGTCGTAGCCGCCGGCTTATATGCTTTGATATGGATTCGACGCTGATAGGTACTGAGGTAATAGACGAGCTGGCCGACCGTGCCGGTGTGGGAGAACAGGTACGCGAAATCACGGCCCGCGCCATGCGGGGTGAAATAGACTTCCGCGAAAGTTTTACCGAGCGTGTGGCACTTCTGAAAGGCCTCGATGTGTCGGTAATGAAAGATATAGCTGAGAATTTGCCTATCACCGAAGGCCTCGGACGTCTTATGGAGGTACTCAAACGCTCCGGTTACAAGACTGCCATTCTATCTGGCGGCTTTACGTATTTCGGTGAATATCTTAAACAGAAATTTGGTTTTGACTATGTGTATGCCAATGAACTTGAAGTCGGTAAAGACGGCAAACTTACCGGTAGGTATCTCGGCGACATAGTAGACGGTCAGCGTAAGAAAGAATTGCTACGTCTGTTAGCTCAGGTAGAGCACATAAATATAGCACAGACCATAGCTGTGGGTGATGGCGCCAACGACCTGCCCATGCTTTCGGAAGCCGGACTGGGAATAGCTTTTCATGCCAAGCCTAAAGTCAAGGCTGAGGCCGGACAGAGTATATCGACCATAGGTATCGACGGTGTGCTGTACTTCCTTGGATATAAGGATTCTTATATAACCGAGGCAGGAAAGTAGGGGGAGAACAGGGAGCCTGTCTCTTATACACAACAGACGCTGCCGACGAATAGCCTTGTGGAGATCTCG
>CAMWKC010000195.1 GCA_947174735.1 uncultured Porphyromonadaceae bacterium | reverse complement strand
GGTGATATACGTAAGACTTTCGAACCTACATGGACCCGTCGTTCCATGTGGGACAAGTCGTATGTCGAAGCACGTGTACCTGAAGTACCCACTACTCTTATTGAGCTGATGAGTCACCAGAATTTTGCCGATATGCGTTACGGACTTGACCCTTCATTCCGTTTTACTGTAGGGCGCGCCATATATAAGGCCCTGGCACGTTTTGTATCAGAACGTAAGAATCGTGAAGTTGTCATACAGCCAATGCCGGTCATTGATTTCGCCATTGTTCGTGAGAAGCCGAAGCATTATCGCCTCAGCTGGGCTCCGCAGCCTGATCCTCTGGAGCCAACAGCTATACCTACCCGTTACCTCATCATGGAACGTACCGATGACGAACTGGGATGGCATTATCTGGCTGACACTCATGAAACACATTTCAAACTTGAAGTCGAGGACAACGACCTCCATTCCTACCGTATTATCGCAGCTAATGACGGCGGCCGTGCCTTTCCAAGTGAGGTACTGGCTCTGAGGGAGGCGCCTGACGGTTCAGACCCGCTGCTCGTCATCAACGGCTTTACACGTGTAGCCGGTCCGGGCGAAATCAATTCTGACGGCAATGCCGGTTTTTCATCTATGTTCGATTTCGGTGTGCCTTACATAAAAGACATTTCCTTTACAGGGCATCAGACTGAAATGCGGCGTGCCGCTGATAGTCACGGACGGAGTGAAAGCAATTATGCTACACAGGTCATAGCCGGTAATACATTTGATTATCCTTATCTGCACGGACGTTCGATAGCGGCTGCCGGACTTGGATTTGTATCAGCCAGTGCCTCAGCTGTCGAAAAAGGTTCGGTACGTCTTGACAATTATCCGGTAGTTGACCTTATACTCGGCAAGCAACGTGCCACCGTCACCGGTAACGGTATGTCCGGAGTGCGCTTTACCGCTGTCCCTGAACCTCTGCGTAAAGCACTGACATCTTACACTTCCAAGGGAGGTGATTTGCTTGTCAGCGGACAGTACATCGCCGATGAGCTTTTCGGTATGCGTTCGTCATCGGCTGACCGTTCGTTCGGACAGGAAGTATTAGGTATAGTACCGGCTTCAGACCCTGTCGTACCTTCAGGATATGCACGTATCGTAGGAGGTGCTATGGGCTCAAACCTTTCCAAAGGCTCGGTGGCTTATTCAGCTACACTTAACTCCGACTGCTATGTAGTCGAACTGCCCGACGGTATAGCTCCTGCCAATCCTGTTAATGCAGCGGTAGCCATGACTGCCGGAGCTACTGACACTCCGGTAGGTGTGCTTCACTCTAACGGTAAAAGCAACACGGTTACTCTCACGGTGCCTTTTGAGTCAATTACTGACGTCGATACCCGCAACACTCTGATGCGACAGCTACTCGACTTCCTTAAGAGATAACATCACACTCTTTTTCTATCATTATTTCATAATGACTCCAATACGATTCGAAAATATTTCACAGTTACGCGAGGCTATCCTAAACTCGCCTCTCCAGCATTATGTAGCTGTACTTCTCTCCGACCTTCCGGTGGATTTTGCTCCGGGTGCCATAGAGCGTATCGAACAGATAGGTGCCGACACTGAATCTCCGCTGCTCTATGGCCATTACCGCGAACGTCTGATGGACGGCACTCTTATCCGGCAGCCTGTCGCACCCTATCAGATAGGGTCTGTTACTGATTCGTTCAATTTCGGACCCGTGGTCTTTCTTAATGCTGCTATAACACTTCACGTCATATCAGTATTGCTCAATCACCTTGGCAATGACCCCATGCCTCTCGATGGCGGTTGGTATTCGCTGCGTCTGCGCTTGTCGACAATCGCCGGTTTCGTACACATACCGGAGTATCTGTACACAGTCGACAAGTCTGACTTCCGTAAGTCCGGCGAACGTCAGTTTGACTATCTCAAAGCCTCTGCCGAGGTCATGCAGCGTCAGCATGAGGGAACTTTCCGTCTTTACCTCGAACTTATAGGAGCACGGCTTCTCGAAAAACCCGAACGTGTCAACGTTGACGAAGGATTGTTTCCCGTAGAGGCATCAGTCGTCATACCTGTACGTAACCGTGTACGGACCATAGGTGACGCTGTACGTTCAGCCCTGTCCCAACAGACCGCTTTTGAATTCAACGTCATAGTGGTCGATAATGGTAGCAATGATGGTACCTCCGAGGTGCTTGCCTCTATAGATGACCCTCGGCTACATGTCATAAATCCACATCCTACAGAACAGCTTGGCATAGGCGGCTGCTGGAACCGTGCTATCGATTCGGAATGGTGCGGACGTTTTGCCGTACAGCTCGATTCGGACGATGTCTATGCCGCTCCTGATACCCTGACACGCATAGTGGAAAAATTCCATACCGATCGCTGCGGTATGGTGGTAGGCAGCTATCGTCTCACAGACCTTGAGCTTAATCCTATTGGCGAGAGAGTTATCGATCACAAGGAGTGGACTGACCGTAACGGTCGTAACAATGCCTTACGGGTTAACGGCTTCGGTGCTCCGCGCGCTTTTTATACTCCCATAGCACGGATATGCCGTTTTCCTGATGTAAGCTATGGGGAGGATTATGCTATATGTCTGCGTGTCAGCCGTGAGTTCTATGTAGGTCGTATATATGAACCTATTTATCTTTGTCGACGCTGGGAAGGTAATTCGGATGCCGATCTTTCTCCTGAAGCAGTAGTGGCCCATCAGATTTATAAAGATTACCTACGCTCAGTCGAGATTCAGGCACGTATCAAACTTAATAATGTCGATTCGTCTTCGGTCATGTCTATGCTCGGTAGCAATCTGGACTTTTTTGACGATGAGTTAGACTTCGACGATGAGAATTTTGGTTCTGATGACAATGAGTGGAATGACGAAGACGACCTGCCATTCTGATACTTTCCCGCTCAGTCTTTATCAATCGTTATCTTAAATGTTCGATTATCTTTCATTTATTGAAGAACAGCTCGCGTTATGGCCTATGGCCGCTGAAAACTACCGGCGTCTCGGACTCACCGAACGAAGGACTTTGTCTCTTGGAGACCTTACAGTCGGTATTCAGCTCAATCCGGCACGTATCGTCTCCACCGGTGCTAAGATTGATGCAGGCGGTAATGTCGGACCGCGTCCCTGTTTTCTTTGTGAGGTCAATCGTCCTCCCGAACAGATTCCTTACCCTCTTATGGAAGGCTGGCAGCTGCTTCTAAATCCGTTTCCGGTGTTTCCGGTTCACTTTACTATCGTCAGTACTTCGCATACTCCTCAGACTCGTATGCCGCTCGAAATGGCTTCTATGGCCGAAAACCTGCCGGGTCTGACAGTATTCTTCAATGGTGCGCGTTCAGGGGCTTCGGCTCCTGACCACCTCCATTGTCAGGCAGTCCTTACCGAAGAATTACCGCTTATGCAACTCTGTATGGACCGTCATCCGGTTTCACGTCACGGTATAGAGACGGCCTCTTCTTGGAGTATGAACTTGCCGTTTGATTTCTGGAGCGCGGTTATAACTCCGGATGCTGACGGTATGCGTATTCTCCGGGCTATGAATGGAGCCTGCGGTATTGACCCAGATACAGACTGTCCTGACCCGGGACGCGTTAACTCTTACTTCTGGCGCGACCCTTCAGGATTATTACGTGCCGTAGCAGTACCGCGTTCGGGACATCGGCCTACATGTTACTATGCTGAAGACGATTCAAAACGTCTGATAAGTCCGGGTGCTATTGAAATGGCCGGTGTTATTATCACACCTCGTGCTGATGATTACCAGAGAGTCTCAGCCGAAGAATTACGTCGTATATATGCCGAGACCGGTGTCGTAGCTTTAAACTGAATTATATAAAACTCTTAAAGTTCTATGTCTGACGACAACATACCTATGTCAGCGCCTGCAGCAGTATCACACTGTGATGCTGCCGTAGCCTGGCGGTGGATTCCCACACTCTATATTGCCGAGGGACTGCCATACTTCGCTGTCAATACCCTCACGGTGCTCATGTACATTAATATGGGAGTTGATAAAGCCGACATGGCTTTTCTTACGGGTTGGCTTTACCTCCCGTGGGTCATCAAACCATTCTGGAGTCCGTTTATTGATCTTTTCAGTACTAAACGCCGTTGGGTCATAACCATGCAGTTACTTATAGCCGTATGTATGGCCTGTGTGGCTTTTCTACTGCCATTCCCGTTTTATCTAACATCTACACTGGTGTGTTTCTGGCTTATGGCCTTTTTCTCAGCCACTCACGATATAGCTGCCGACGGCTATTATATGTTGGCTCTGACACCTCACGACCAGGCTGCTTTCGTAGGCGTACGCTCTACATTTTACCGTGTGGCCTCAGTATTGGGACAAGGAGGTCTGGTCATGCTGGCCGGATGGCTCGAACAGACCATGCCCACCGTAGGCCGTGCTTGGGGTATGGTCTTTGCTCTGCTTTCAGTATTATTCCTTTTATTAGCTCTATGGCATTCGCGTATGATGCCTTCGGTCACTTCCGACCATGCCGAACCGGGTGTTACGGCACGCACAATAGCGCGTGATTTCGCTCACACCTTCGTCACCTTCTTTCATCGTCCGGGCATAGTAAGTGCTCTGGCCTTTATGCTGCTCTACCGTCTTCCTGAAGCACTGTGTGTCAAATTTGTTCCTGTCTTCCTTGTAGCACCACGCGAAGAAGGCGGACTGGCTCTCTCCACAGCTCAGGTAGGTTGGGTCAACGGCACAGTCGGAGTTATAGCCCTTCTTGTCGGCGGCATAACCGGTGGT
>CAMWKC010000194.1 GCA_947174735.1 uncultured Porphyromonadaceae bacterium | reverse complement strand
GTCCCGACCACACCATTCAGCATTAAAGCCGATGAATATGATGCCAACCGACACTTTTTACTTGCGCAGTATTTCTATGATAATTATGACCGTTTCGCTTCGAAATTGCCATACGTGTCGTCAGGAATACAGATAACCCGTATTGAAGTCTGGGTGACCAACAAGAATAATAACTATGATGAGTCACGCAACTTCGTAGGGTTTATGGACCTCGGTGAGAATACCCGTCTGGCCAACGACCTGTGGGTGCCGGATATGAGTATAGAAGTGCCCTGTAACCAGTCGAACGACTTGCTCGAAGTAATCAAGAATGACTATCCCGACGCCCGTAATATCAATCAGGTGACGCAGGCCCTTGCTCCTCTGCAGGCATACGGTATCAGTGGCGGCAGGGACTTTGAGAAAGTGGAGAGCGCACGTCTGCTCAAATCCTCCGAATACTCACTCAATTCCACTCTTGGGTATATCTCGCTCAAACAAGCCCTTAATACCGATGAGGTATTGGCTGTGGCATACGAGTACACTTACCAGGGCAAAGTATATCAGGTAGGTGAGTTTTCCGGTGATATTAACGAAACATCGTCAAACCTTTATCTGAAGATGTTGCGCGGTACTACGGTGAGTCCGAAGTTACCTATGTGGAAACTGATGATGAAGAATGTCTATTCGCTGGGCGCCTATCAGTTGCAGAAAAAGAACTTCAAACTCAATATCAAGTATCTGAGTGATACTACCGGTATAGAGTTACCTTATCTGCCTGTAGGTGACATAGCTAATCAGACACTGCTGCAGGTAATGAATCTTGACCGTATCGACTCAAATCAGGAATCAAATCCTGATGGTTTCTTTGACTATATTGAGGACTATACAGTTCAGCCGGCCAATGGTAAAATTATATTTCCTGTAGCTGAACCTTTCGGTTCCAACATAGAGCGTAAAATCGGCAATCCGCAGTTAGCGGCACCATACGTCTATAAAGAGCTTTATGATTCGACTCTTGTAGTGGCACGTCAGTTTGCTGACAAGAACAAGTATAGTCTTGTAGGTGAATTTACTTCAAGCAAAGGGTCGCAGATACGACTCAATGCTATGAATGTGCCGCGAGGATCGGTAGTAGTGACCGCAGGCGGTGTGGTGCTGACTGAGAAAAGTGACTATACCGTAGACTACTCGATGGGTATCGTGACTATAACCAACCAGAGTATCATTGACTCCGGTACCAACGTGTCGGTGACATTGGAAAACCAGTCAATGTTCTCAATGCAACGTAAGACGCTTTTAGGTTTTGATGCTCAGTATCAGTATAACAAGTATCTGAACTTCGGCGGTACGCTGTTGCACTTCTCGGAAAAGTCACTGACAGAGAAAGTCAATATCGGCGATGAGGTTATCAATAACACCATGTGGGGTCTGAATCTGACTTATAACCGTGACTTCATGTGGCTTACCAATCTGCTTAACAAAGTGCCTACCATCAATGCCAAGTCACCGTCGGCGCTGCGTCTCAATGCTGAGTTCGCACAGCTTGTACCTCGCAATCAGCCTTCAGGTTCAGCTCAGGGGTCGAGCTATATAGATGATTTCGAGACGACTCAGACAGGTGTTGACCTGCGTTCGCCGTATTCATGGTTTCTTGCTTCGACTCCATACGACGATGGTCCGGATCCTATGTTCCCGGAGGCGAGTCTGTCGAACAATGTTGACTATGGTAAGAACCGTGCTCTTCTGTCCTGGTACTATATCGACCGTATGTTCACCCAGAAAAATTCGTCGATGCTACCTGGTTATCTGAAGAATGATATTGAGCAGATGTCAAGTCCTTACGTGCGTGAGGTAAAAGTAAGCGATATCTATCCTTACCGTGACCTTGCCTATGGCGAGGCCAATTATATTCAGACGCTCAATCTGTCCTTCTATCCTAAGGAGCGAGGTCCTTACAATCTTGATGCCGAGAATATAGACTCGGAGGGAAAACTGCTTAATCCGGAAAAACGCTGGGGAGGCATAATGCGCAAAATGGACAATACTAACTTCGAAACATCGAATGTAGAGTATATCCAGTTCTGGCTGCTTGACCCGTTTCTTGACCCTGATAATCCTAACCGTGAGGGTGGAGATCTGTATTTCAATTTCGGTGAAATCAGTGAGGATATTCTCAAAGACGGTATGAAGAGTTACGAGAACGGTATTCCGATTGACGGCAATGATCAGTTTATGGCTGAGACGACATGGGGACGTGTATCGACACAGAACTCACTGACTTATGCTTTTGAGAACGCAGCTAATGCCCGTCCGTTGCAGGACGTTGGTCTTGACGGATTGCCTAATGCCGATGAGTATGAATTTGATTCATATCGTGAATACCTCGACAAGCTCCGTCGTCAGTTACCGCCCGAGACTATCGCTGCTATGCAGGCTGACCCGTTCTCAGCGATGAATGACCCCGCCGGTGATAATTATCACTTCTACCGCTCGACTTACTACGATGAGACGCAGGCCGGAGTTCTGGAACGCTACAAACGCTATAACGGTGTGGAAGGTAACTCGCTTTCACCTGACCAGAGCGACAATCCGCTTTATCAGTCAGCACGCAGTGTGCCTGATGTGGAGGATATCAATCAGGATAATACACTCAACGAATATGAGCGTTACTTCCAGTATAAGGTGTCTATCCGTCCTGAAGACCTTGAAGTAGGACGTAATTATGTTACTGATAAACAGGTGACAGAGGTTACCACACCTGCCGGACGTCGTGAAGTGGTATGGTATCAGTTTAAGATACCTCTTTCGTCGCCCGATAAGGTGGTAGGAGGTATCAATGACTTTACTACCGTGCGTTTCGCCCGTATGTTTATGACCGGCTTTAAGGAAGTCACTCACTTACGTTTCGCTACGCTCGAACTTGTGCGTGGTGAATGGCGTGATTACGGTTTTAATCTTAACAGTCGTAATGATGCTCCCGCCGAGGGTGAGCTGGATATGTCGGTGGTCAACATTGAGGAAAATTCCAGTCGTACACCTGTAAACTATGTGTTGCCTCCCGGTGTAACACGTATTCAGGACCCCGGACAGTCACAGGCCACTCAGCTTAATGAGCAGTCGTTATCTCTTAAAGTTACCGGACTTCAGCCCGGCGACGCACGCGGTATCTATAAGAACACTATGCTCGACCTGCGTGTGTACAAGCGTATGCAGATGTGGGTACATGCCGAAGCTCTTATCGACGATCCTACCAATCTGCAGAATGGTGACCTCTCACTGTTCATACGTCTTGGCAGCGACGTTAAGAATAACTACTATGAGTATGAAATACCTCTGGAGCTTACGCCTCCGGGTATGTATAATAACTTCCTTAGCTCCGACCGTGCTATAGTGTGGCCGATTGATAATTTCCTCAATGTGCCGTTTGAAGTCTTTACCGATCTTAAGACACGTCGTAACCGTGACCGCAGTGCTAATGTGGAAGGAGTAGGGTACACCACTCTCTACACAGGTCGCGATCCGGATAATGACCGTAATACTGTCGCAGTATTAGGTAATCCGAGTCTTAGCGATGTGCGAGTTATGCTCATAGGTATACGCAACCGTTCGAGCATGGTCAAAGACGGTACGGTATGGGTTAACGAGCTAAAGGTAACTGACTTCAATCAGGAAGGCGGCTGGGCTGCAAAAGTCAATGCCAACCTTGCTGTAAGTGATGTGGCAATGGTCAATTTAGCTTACCATAAAGAGACTACGGGTTTCGGTGGTGTGGACCAGCCTTTGGCAGCACGTCGTCTGGAGGATTATGATCAGTTCAATTTAGCTGTACAGGGTGATGTGGGCAAACTTCTGCCTGAGAAAGTAAAACTTTCCGCACCGGTCTACTTCTCAAAATCGAGCGAAAAGACCACTCCGCAGTATAACCCTCTTGATCAGGATATATTGCTCAAGGATGCACTTTCGGCTGCTGTCACTAAGCATGAGCGTGATTCAATCAAGTCTTATGCTGTTACAAGTAAAGCTGTAGAGAGCTTCTCGGTGTCGAACATGCGTTTCAACGTGCAGAGCAAGACACCGATGCCCTGGGACCCGGCTAACTTCCAGTTGGCTTTCTCCTACAACAAGCAGAGCAATAATGACCCCACAATAGAGTATGAGCATATTAACGATTACCGTGGTAGTTTCCAGTATTCGTATAGTCCGGTCATAACGCCGTGGAAGCCATTTGCCTCGCTTAAGGGCAATAGTAAGACGGTGAAGTTCTTACAGGACTGGGGTATCAACTGGATGTTTAACAATCTGACGTTCTACACCAGTATGAGCCGTTACTATTATGAACAGCAGACCCGCAGTGAAATGGATGTGAACTTCCAGTTGCCTGTACAGGTAAGTAAGAACTTTCTGTGGGACCGTCAGCTTAATCTGACATGGAACATACTGACGTCGCTTAACCTGAGTTTTGCAAGCAATACTACAGCTCGAATCGAGGAAACCTTAGGTGCTGTCAACAAGCGTCTTTTCCCCGACCGTTACCAGAATTGGAAAGACACAGTATTAAGCTCGATACGCGGACTCGGAACACCGTGGAACTATAACCAGACATTTACGGGTTCGTACAAAGCTCCGTTCAGTAAGATACCGTTCCTCGACTATCTGACTGCTTCGGTCAATTATACTTCGACTTACCGCTGGGATCGCGGTGCTACTGTCGATGACCTCTATATGGGTAACAGCATACACAATCTCTCGACATGGAACTCCGATGTACGGTTTAATTTGGAGAGTCTGTTCAACAAGTCACCTTACC
>CAMWKC010000193.1 GCA_947174735.1 uncultured Porphyromonadaceae bacterium | reverse complement strand
TTTATAAATCGTACTCTTGCTCGCGGAAAGAAACGTTGTGGATTCTTCCAGAACAGAAGTACAGCAGCGGTACTGATTCTCTGCACACCGTTAAGTTCTCTCACAAAATTTTGATTTTCGGTTAGAAAATCCATAACTGTCTTTCCATATCCAAGTATACTTGTATAATCTTTTACTAACTCTAAATCCAAATCATCAATTGTCGCCCCAATTACCGGAATGTCTTCAAATGACTGAACTCCCTTATCATACATAAGCTGCATACGTTCCATAAACGTAAGCCTGCGTGACTTATCTCCTAATCTGAGATAACACTCATCATTCTGGGTAGCATGCAAATCGGCACTTGGATGAATATGAAAGAGTAAGATTTTATCCGGTTGGCCATTACGATTAATACAGTCAAGTAACTCGAATGATACCTTAACAGCAGGATTACAGAAGTCGTAAGGTACGCGTATCAATTCATTTAAATGTGCAGGATTAGAACCGGTACCTTCAATCTCACGTCGTCGGTCTGAAATACCCACAGCAAGTTCACCACCATCGGCGTTAGCCATGGCAACTATAGTAACAGCAAGGCCTTTAGGATCGATTGCGAAACTCTTACAATCGAATGTCTGACCTTCTTTACGAGTTAATATTTCTTCAATTGTCATATTCGTAACTAATAAATCGAATGATGGGTACACTGGCAAAGTTATTAAAAATTTTTGTATCCCGGTTATATTATCTACTTTTGCGGTAGGTTTGCAAAGTCCAATCCATGGTATTTTGAATAGAAATATGAATAAAAGTCTTAAAAGGCTATCGGTAGTTTTTCATCTTATCATACTGCTTACAACATCAGTTATATGTGCGGCTCAGTCAGATATTGACAGCATACAAACTCAGAGACTGGAGACCGTTGTCGTGACAGCACAATCGGCCCGACAGCGAATAAGGATTATAAATCTCGGAGCAGAAAACCTTGAACTCGCTACATTGTCAAAAATGCCTATGCTTTTCGGTGAGAATGATATTATCAAATCAATCTCTTTATTGCCGGGCGTGCATGGCGAGGGAGACGGTGGAGGCGGATTTGAGGTAAGAGGTGGTACAGCTTCGCAGAATCTTATACAGTTGGACGGTATAACTCTTTACAATCCCTCGCATGTGATGGGTATATTCTCTACTTTCAATGACCAGGCTTTAGGGTGGGCCACTTTGCATAAGGGCCCTATACCGACATCGTTCGGCGGTGCTACATCGTCTGTGCTTGAGACTTCACTGGCTGCCGGTGACATGAAACGGTATCACGCTGCAGGTACGGTAGGAATATTGGCAGCAAAGATTATGGCTGAAGGACCGATAGTAAAGGACCGGTTATCGTTTGCTGTGTCAGCACGACGTTCATACGTAGATGCCTTTCTTCATCTTGTACCACAATATCGTGGTACGATTATGAATTTTTACGATGTTACTACCAAATTACGTTATGTTCCTCGTCAAGGTGATTATCTCGATGCCTCGTTTATGATAGGTCATGACAATATGGCGCTGAAACGGCTTATGGGGTTATACTGGGGCAACGTCGGAACCGCACTCAACTGGAAGACCCACCGGGGCGATAATCTTACTTTTACCACTACAGCCGCCTATACTGACTATTCACCCAAGATGTCAATGACAATGATGAATGTTGATCAGACACTGAAAGAGTATATACGTAATGTCTCGATAAATGAGAAAATGCAGCTTCATATCGGTGATGAGGCACATCTGCTTGAATTTGGTTTACGTTCTGAATTACTACGTGTGAAGTCTGCCGAGGTTGAGATAGCCGGTAATAATGAAAAAGAGATTCGTTCAGGGTGGCAGAATGCGGTGTGGGTTAATTATGAGAAGGAATTCGGTACAACGTTCGCTCTGTCAGGAGGTGCACGTCTAAGTAGCTTTTCGGCTTTAGGTAGCAGATGTTTTCATCACTTTGTATCGGCTTCTGAAGCGACTCCTGATTTCAGCAGTCGTATTTATATAGATGCCGAACCGAGAATAAGTCTGAAATATAATCTGTCTTCCTGTCATAATATCAAGGCAGGTTATGCCGTGACTACTCAGAATCTTCATGCCATACGTTCCAGTTCGACAAGTTTTCCTTTTGACCGCTATGCTATAACTTCTGCAAATGTCAGACCGGAGAAAGCTTCGCAGTTTGGAATCGGTTACACCGGAATGACCGAAAACGGCGCTTTTGATTGGTCGGTTGAAGGTTATTTCAAGACACTCCGCAATGTCTACGACTATGCCGACGGACGCACAATGTTCTCCCGCATAAATCTGGAGAGCATAATATTGGGTGGTAAGGGCCGCAGTTGGGGTGCGGAATTTATGCTGCGTAAAAACATAGGAGCTCTTACCGGCTGGATTTCATATACTATATCGAAGACCCAGACCCGTATAGCAGGTATCAATGATGGCCGTTGGTATGATGCGACTAACGACAGACGAAATGACATATCTGTGACAGCTATTTATACTCTTAATGATAATTGGACCTTTTCCGGTTCATGGATATTCTCTTCAAGTCAGCCTCTCACAGCCCCTGATGTCAAATATGAACTTGACGGTATAACTTATTACTATTATTCGCAGAGAAACGGTTACCGTACTCCGCCTGTCCACCGTCTTGATCTCTCAGCAGTCTATACCAGAGAAGGAAAGCGATTTACGACACAATGGGCTTTTGGTATCTATAATGCTTATTGTCGTTACAATCCGTATGTTATCTATTTTGAGGACGACCCGACAAAACCTTCCGGTACCCGCGCTGTACAGCAAGCGCTTTTCGGTCTTGTACCATCTGTATCATACACCATAAAGTTCTGATTCTTAATGAAACTTACCTATTACACTTGTATAATAATTTCTATTATAGCTTTGCAAAGTTGCAAAAAAGAAATTGACATAGATTACAAGTATATAGCACCGATAACTGTTATTGAGGGATGCCTCACACAGCAAGGTGCCGATGTGCGCATTACTATGACTACCCCAATGAACGAACCTATGGACCTTACACCTCTTACTGACGCTACGGTTATGTTGACCGACCTCACTACCGGTAACAGTGAGCTTCTGTCCATTAACGGGCGAGGTGATTATATAAGCTCTACAGGCGGTATTACGGAGCATTTCTATGAGCTGAGTGTAAAAAGAGGTGAGCACAGTTTTACCGCTCACTGCGTAATGCCGGCTCCCACAGAAATATTGGACATTGCTTTCAATTGGATAAAAATGCCTTACGACCATGTAGCGGTGCTTCAGGTAACGTTTATTGACCCTTTACCAGCTGCTACCGGCTATTATTGGGTGAGACTTTATCGTAACGGTGAGGCCTATATGTGGAATCTCATTACTGACCTGTATGCTGCTGATGGAATCATAAACGATGTGTTTATGACTTCACGCAAAGATCTCGATGAAGAGGACGAGGCTACTGCTCTGCGTGATGGAGATGTGATCAAGGCGACTGTAACACCAGTTAACCGTGAGATGTATGACTATCTTGAGGCAGTATCTTCCGACAGTAACGGGCCATTGCTTTTTTCCGGCTCTTTCTGTCTTGGCTACTTTCTTGCCTCACCTGTATCTGAAACCTCCATTGTCTTTCATCCTGACCAGATTCCTGATTACTAAGATACGACGAATGTACTAAAACGTTGCCTTGACTTACTTTGGGTAAGTCAAGGCAACGTTTTAGTACATATAAACCTGTTTGCTAATCTGAAATGTCATATAACTACATCTTCAAGATTAACATGAAATTAGGTAAATTTATAGTGATGCTACTACTGCTTCGGAAAGACCGCTTGCTGATATTATGTCTTTCACGGCTATGCCTAAAGCCTTTAGTTTACGAGCCATTTCCATTATTCCTTCTTCACGTCCTTCCTCGCGTCCCTCTTCACGTCCTTCCTCAATAGCGGTTTTCCAGGCATCCTGTTCCACACGGTAAGCATCTACAGCACGCTCATAAGCCAGACGCTGTCCTTCGGTCAGAGCACCCTGGCGTGCTACCTGTTCCAGTTTTTCGATTATCGGTAAATGCTCTTTCCCCGGTATATAATCCATTGTCTTCATATTTTTCAGAATAAAAATGATACGTTCGAAATTATCCTTACACTCGTCTATCGATTTGTACTTCATCTGCGGAAACATAATGTAGGTCATGCGCATATAGTCGTCAAATACCTCGCCTGTATGACGGTCACGTTTCTCTAGGTCAACCCGCAGCCGGGGAGTGCGTCCGGGCAGATTGAAGTTCAGGAAAAAAACTCCGTACACACGCTTGATGTCGTAATGCCATTCATCGCCTGCCTTACCCTGACGTGCTAACGCCGAAGCGATATAGTACGCCGCACGCTGCTCAAAGAATGACTGGCGTTTATTCTGCATCTCGACAAGCACTTTCTCGCCTTTGTCAGTTTCGCACAGAAGATCGAACACAATACCACGTTTGGACTGCAGCCCACGCGGAATTTCTTTGTCAATATAGGTTATATCCTTAAAAACAACCTCATTGGCAAAAATTATATTCAACACATTGAGAAGTATATCTTTGTGCTCTTCCTGACCGAAGATAATTTTAAACCCTTCGTCAACGAAAGGATTAACAAAGACTCCCTTATCCTCAGAATATCCTACCGATTCGGTATATTTATTTAATTGTTTTTTATCCATGCGCAAATTTAACTTTTAAAATCGTATTTTGCAACCAAAGGATTATTTTTTCGTAATATTTTTCCTATATTC
>CAMWKC010000192.1 GCA_947174735.1 uncultured Porphyromonadaceae bacterium | reverse complement strand
ATAAAGGCGTACATCTGCAAGTGAATTGCTAACACCATCTACTATTTCAATAGGCAGGTCCTGTGAATCATACAGACCAACCTGAATTGATGAACCGGTATAGCCGACTTCTTTTATCTCACCGTCGTCATTTAATATATTCCAGCGGGTAGGAAGAGCCTTTGCTATAAAACTTATAGTTAGTGAGCCGGAATAGTCATTATGTGGGGTTCTTAGGTAAGATTCATAATATGCTCCTCCGGAATAAGTCTGAATTACAACAGCACCTTTATCAGAATATACGTCTTTACCGGACCAACCTTCTTGACCGCACATAAATTCAGTAGATATAGAGCCTGTTACAGGATTATCTATACGTAGGTTAGGATTTTCAACATCAGGAAAATCCAATGAGCCTATAAGTACTGATTCGTAGGGTACCGTGAGGTCAGAGAAATCCTGACGTACGAGAATATCAGCAGTCGAAACCACCTTTCTTACTGTGTTTACCGGACGTTCACCCAACGGGGTGACAGTCACATTTACCTCGGCTGAGGCTCCTCCCACGAGCATTGTGCTTACAAGAGCGGGAAGTAAAAATTTCTTCATAACAGATGATGTTAAAAAGTGAATATAGGAAAATTGATTCCTTTACCTTGTGACTGCCAGGTTTTCATCCGGACATTTTGGCTACGGAATCACGAAGGCAAAATTAGAATTTCCAACATCATCAGTCAAGAATTTACTCCCTAAGTGTGTAGCAAAACTTGTTTTGCTACGTAGCAATGTAGCAAAAAGTGATTTTTTAGGTTATTCAGCACTCTTTTGTGCCATTTTGATATATTCGGAAGGAGTCAGTCCGATAATCTTTTTAAACAGGCGTGAGAAGGCAGTACGGCTTCTGAAACCTGCACATTCGGCTATGGCTTCTATAGTGAGACCTTCAGTCTTAGGGTCATGCATCAGACGTGTCACCTCGCGTATTCGATACTCATTAAGCAGCTGATGAAAGTTTGAGTTGTGACAGATATTTATCGCACGTGAGACGGCACGTGGTGTGACATGTAATAATCCGGCAAGGTCAGACATGGAGAAACCGGGCTGAAATATTACAGAATTCTCTTCCATAACTCTGAGTATACGTGTATAAAGTCTCATCTGGAGCTCACGGTCAGTTTCATCAGGTTCTTCATCTATATCTGTGGCGAGAGTCTTGTCAGGTGTAGCTATATCAATCTCAGACTTACGTTCAGCACTTAACTCTATGATTTTTTGCTCAAGCAGTGCTCTGTCTTTATCCCACTCCTCACGCATAAGTTTGTGTTGAGCCTCACGTTTAAGCACTTCTTCATTGCGTGCGAATAGATTGCGGTGTGTACGTTTCAGATTTATGTAGACAAATACTAAAGCCAAAAGTATTATAGCTACAATTATCAGTGCACTTACTGTAATCATAAAATTACGCTGTGCCTTCTGATGCCGGATTGAGAGACTTTCCAGTTCCTTGTTAGTGCGTTCTATTTCGGCAAGGAAATCCAGTTTCTCAACTTCCCCATAACCTGCCTCAGTTCTCATTTCGGCTCTCAGCTTCAGATAACGCGGATAATATTTCTCGACAGAATCTATTATTCCTAATTCGTCATATATTACTGCTAATTTGTAAAGCATTTTTATTTCGTAGTCCTTATTACCGTGTAGAATGGCCTTTTGTAGAACTTCACGTATCTTATCGGTAGCTTTTGATGTCTGAGCAGTCTTAAGATATAAGTCTACCAGAAATATATCGAAAGTATAGTCGAAGCGTTCGGCAAAACGCTCCTTTGGCATAGTCTGACGTGCATCCTGTATTAACTTTTCGGCTGATATGTAGTCTTTGGCAAAGAAAGCATCTGTAGCTTTAATCATTGTCTTGGCTGTATAACCACCTGTTAAATTAGCTGAATCGAACTGAACTGTCTCAATTTTATGAATATCATCTTTGAATATACCCCAGTCTCCGTTAGAAAAAGAAAGGAAAGCTATATTAATGCCTACTGTGGGTAACAGGCTATAATTGTTTGAACGTATTGAGGTGCGTAGTGCATCGAGCAGTAGCTGACGCGACATAGCAGCAATGGAATCGTTATCTCCGGCATTTGTGGTGTAGAGAGAAGCTAAGCTGTTGAGTATGAAAGCAAGCTGATACTCGTTCCCGTCATCGGAAGCTATCTGTCGTGCGAGATGCAGGTATCTGTAAGCTTTACGGTAATCTATACGATGGGTGAGGTGTATATTTCCGAGATGGCGCAGGGCTATTACGGCAGCGTGACGGATAGCTGTATCATTAGGATTCTGATAATATCGGTTCACTACCACGTTGAAGGCGGCAGTTGCACGTTCTTCGAGAGAGTCAGCTTCAAGACACTTTTCTCCTTCAATGAGTAGTAACGATGTAGGAAGCCCCGGGAGGTCGTTATGGGCCTCTGCTCCCCTTACTTGCAGAGCAAGTAAAGATATGAGGACAGGCAGAAATGACAGGAGGTATTTCATTGTGAGCGAGGAAAAGTAAAAGAAAGGGGGAGAGAGGGAAGCAGTCGGAGTTATCGGAGGAATCGGAGCTATCGGAGGAATCAGAGCTGTCGGAATAGTCGGAGTCATCGGAGGAATCAGAGCTGTCGGAGTAGTCAGAGTTATCGGAAGAATCAGAATTTTCAGATAGTTCAGATTTCTCTGATAATTCAGATTCTTCCGATACCTCAGATTCTTCTGATAGCTCCGATTATTCCGACTACTCCGATTTCTCTCTCAGTACTGCTCCGAGGCGTTAGGAAATTCGCCTGATTTCACGTCGTCGATGTAGTGCTTGACGGCATCCGTCATGATGGAGCCGATGTCGGCATAGCGGCGCAGAAAGCGTGGTGAGAAGCCTTCGTTGATGCCAAGCATGTCGTGCATGACGAGTACCTGGCCGTCACAACCTCCACCGGCACCGATGCCAATGGTGGGAATTGATACCTCTTTCGAGACACGTTCGGCTAACTGGGCAGGTATTTTTTCGAGTACCATAGCGAAACATCCGATTTCCTCAAGCATCTTAGCGTCGGCAATCAGTTTTTCAGCTTCTGCCTCTTCGCGGGCACGAACAGCGTATGTGCCGAATTTATTGATGGACTGTGGTGTAAGACCTAAGTGTCCCATTACCGGAATACCGGCTGAAAGTATACGTTCTATTGACTCACGTATCTCGGCACCTCCCTCCATCTTGACTGCTTCTGCATGACTTTCCTTCATGATACGTATAGCCGAGGCAAGGGCTTCTTTGGAATTACCCTGATATGAGCCGAAAGGCAGGTCAACTACGACAAGAGCTCGACGTACGGCCTTCATGACCGATTTGCCGTGATATATCATCTGGTCGAGAGTGATGGGTAATGTAGTCATGTTGCCTGCCATTACATTTGAGGCCGAATCTCCTACCAATATGCAGTCAATACCGGCCTGATCTATAATTTTAGCCGACGAATAGTCATAGGCGGTAAGCATCGAAATCTTTTCGCCACGCTGTTTCATTTCTACCAGTCGGCGTGTGGTCACCTTACGGGTGTTGTCGTTAGTATTAGTTGACATTTCAGACAGTCAGTAAAAAGTTAAATTAAGAAGACACCTACAGATTTGGATTGTGTCCCGTCTGTAGGGTAATCCACGGGCAAAGTTAGCAGCAAATTCGCATATTGACAAAAAAATGATTAACTTTGCCACTAATAATAAACAGGCATCATGGAATACAACCACAAAGAGATAGAACAGCGCTGGCAACAGTACTGGAAAGACAACGAGACATATAAGACCGAAGTGAAACCGGGCCGGAAGAAATTCTATGTGCTCGACATGTTTCCCTATCCGTCGGGAGCAGGTCTGCACGTCGGTCACCCGTTAGGCTATATAGCCAGCGACATATACAGTCGCTATAAGCGTCAGCAGGGCTGTAACGTGCTGCATCCTATGGGTTATGACGCTTACGGTCTGCCGGCTGAACAGTATGCGATACAGACCGGTCAGCATCCTGAAATAACGACTAACGCCAATATAGCACGTTACCGTGATCAGCTTGACAAGATAGGTTTTTCGTTTGACTGGAGTCGTGAAGTACGTACCTGCGACCCCGAATATTACCGCTGGACGCAGTGGGCCTTTATGCAGATGTTCAACCATTGGTATGACCGTGCTGCCGGTAAGGCACGCCCCATAGCCGAACTTGTAGAACATTTCAAGGTCTATGGTACCGAAGGTGTAGACGCCGCTACAGGTAAAGACATGGCCTTTACTGCCGAGGAGTGGAACGCTATGGATGAACGCCGTCAGCGCGAGGTACTGATGAACTACCGTATAGCCTATCAGGGCGAGACGATGGTGAACTGGTGTCCGCAGTTAGGCACCGTACTTGCCAACGATGAGGTTAGCGAAGGTGTAAGCGTGCGGGGTGGTTTTCCGGTTGAACAGAAACTGATGACACAATGGTGTCTGCGTGTATCGGCATACGCCCAGCGTCTTCTTGACGGACTCGATGATGTGCAATGGAGCGAATCACTGAAAGAGACACAGCGCAACTGGATAGGCCGCAGCGAAGGTGCCGAAATGCGTTTCGGGGTTGCCGACAGTGATATCGAACTTGAAATCTTCACCACCCGTGCCGATACTATTTTCGGTGTTACATTTATGGTGCTGGCTCCTGAGTCCGCATACGTTCCGATGCTTACCACTCCTGAACAGAAAGAAGCTGTGGAAGCTTATCTGAATGAAGTTAAGCATAAGACTGAGCGTGAGCGTCAGATAGACCGTAAGGTCAGCGGTGTCTTTACAGGCAGTTATGCTATCAATCCTCTTCCCGGCAAAAAAATCCCTATCTGGAT
>CAMWKC010000191.1 GCA_947174735.1 uncultured Porphyromonadaceae bacterium | reverse complement strand
GTGTATAACACCGTGGCTACAGCCGGGGCAATAGTGCATGTGTACCTCGTCGAGAAGCTCAGGCTTGCAGTAGACCTTGTTCTCAGGACGGATTATATCTTGGATTTCCATGTGTTCGGTTTAAGTTGTAGGCGCTGTGCTGTCAGGCCGGCGCCGTGTGATGAGAGTGATGGTGTTACTTGCCGATGAGTTTAGTCTCGATAGCCTCGACCACCTCTTCGGGGCTGGGGATAATACCGCCCAGGCGGCCGAAATGCTCTACGGGCAGACGGTCGTGCACGGCGAGGCGTACATCTTCTATCATCTGTCCGGCGTTAAGCTCGACACAGAGCACACCTTTCTTGCCCTGAGCAGCCTTCTCTACAGCCTCGGTGGGGAAAGGCCAGAGAGTTATGGGACGTAGGATACCGACTTTGATACCCTTTTCAGCAGCAAGTTCGCGTGCTTTGTCGCATATACGTGCTATTGAACCGAAAGCCACGATAAGATAATCAGCGCCTTCAACGTCAATTTCTTCCCAACGTGTCTCGTTCTTTTCTATTTCACGGTATTTGGCCTGGAGTTTATGGTTGATAACCTCCATACGTGCCGATTCAAGTTCGAGTGAGGTGATAACGTTGCGCTTGCGACCGTCTTTGCGACCATTGGCAGCCCAAGGACACTGTTCGCGTATCTGCTCGTCAGTGCGGCGCGGACGCTGCTCGGGGAGCACTACCTTCTCCATCATCTGACCTACGATACCGTCAGCCAGAATCATGACGGGATTACAATATTTGAAAGCCAAGTCGAAGCCAAGGCCTACGAAGTCCACCATCTCCTGTACAGTCGAAGGTGCGAGTACGATAAGGTGATAATCACCATGACCGCCACCCTTAGTAGCCTGGAAATAGTCAGCCTGTGAGGGCTGTATTGTACCCAGACCCGGACCGCCGCGCATAACATTAAGTACGAGAGCCGGCAGTGAGGCGGCAGCTATATATGAGATACCCTCCTGCTTGAGGCTGACGCCGGGCGAGGAGTAGGAAGTCATGACAGCCTTGCCGGTTGCAGCGCCGCCGTACACCATGTTTATGGCAGCGACCTCAGACTCGGCCTGGAGCACTACCATGCCTGTGGTCTCCCAGGGCATGAGTTCCTCAAGGGTCTCCAGCACTTCCGACTGCGGGGTAATGGGATAGCCGAAATAGCCGTCGCATCCGTAGCGTATGGCAGCGTGGGCTATCGCCTCGTTCCCTTTCATTAGTCTTACCTCTTCTTTCATATCTGTCAAAGTTGTGTTTTGCTTGGTTGTAGTTGTTCGGTTGGTTCAATGAGTGTGGGTCAGTCTACCTTTACGCGATACACCTCGATGCAGGCGTCGGGACATACCCAGGCGCAGGAGCAGCAGCCTGTGCACTTCTCGGGGTCAGCCATATAGGCATAATGATAGCCCCGGTCGTTGACTTCGTTGGGTTGCAAGGCCAGTGTCTTGGTGGGACAGGCCACCACACACAGGTTGCATCCCTTGCATCTCTCGATGTTTACGGTGATTGCACCTCTTACTTTTGCCATTGTTAGAGTTTTATAGAATGTTAGGTACTTACTTTCTAAGGGTGATACAAAATTACTTATTTTTACAGTCCCCTCCTAAAGTAGTATATATGTTTTAAAACATACTTCTTCTTATAACTGAGGCTGTAAATTCTCCTGTTCAGTGTCGGGAGGTAAGTATTTTTGCCAACTGCTCCATACCGCGTGTGGCCGGCTCCTTGATGACATGTACATCAGGAATACCGACTGTTGATGCCGGATTAGGGTCAATATAGTATATGGGTACTCCGGGGCGGACGTAATGCAGCAGGCCAGCAGCCGGGTAGACATTAAGACTTGTACCTATGACTACGAATATATCTGCCTGGGCCACAAGCTCTACTGCCGGTTCGATATTAGGTACCGCCTCCTGAAAGAAGACTATATGCGGGCGCATCAGGTCTCCGCGGCGGCCGCGTGTCTGCGGTGTAGTGTCCAAGTGGTCGGCATCGAGGCTTTCGATATATTCGGGATCACTCACCGAACGTATTTTCATCAGCTCGCCATGCAGATGCAGTACATTAGCCGACCCGGCACGTTCGTGAAGGTCATCGACGTTCTGTGTTATGATGTAGACATCGTAGTCACGTTCCAGCTCCACAAGTGCTAAATGGGCTGCGTTGGGCTTGACTTTAAGCAACTCGTGACGTCGATGGTTGTAGAACTGGTGCACCAGAGCCGGGTCACGTCTGAAACCATCAGCCGAGGCTACCTGCATCACCGGATAATTTTCCCACAGACCTCCGGCATCGCGGAAAGTCTTTATGCCGCTCTCGGCGCTGATGCCGGCACCGGTCGACACTACTAATTTCGGTTTACCCATACTGAGTTGTGTTTTTATGGTCCACAAATTTAGGACTTTTTTTTCATTTCTGCACAAGCTCTGACACATTACTTTACCTTCTGAGTATGAAAAAGTCGTGCGGATTTGCTAAATTTGCAATCCTACATATAAAAAAGCAATTTTAACGCTAAATAAACAATGGAAATGACTCCCGATGACTTCGATATCCGTGACACTGCGGGCCGTGAGTCAGACCGTGACATTGAGAAGGCTTTGCGTCCGCTGGCCTTTGACGATTTCAGCGGTCAGGATAAGATAATAGCTAATCTGAGAGTCTTCGTACAGGCGGCACGTATGCGTGGCGAAGCACTTGATCACACTCTGCTACACGGTCCTCCGGGACTGGGTAAAACCACATTGTCTAATATTGTGGCCAATGAGTTAGGTGTCGGTTTTAAAGTAACTTCCGGTCCGGTGCTTGACAAGCCGGGAGACCTCGCCGGTATATTGATGAGTCTCGAAGAGCATGATGTACTCTTCATCGACGAGATACACCGTCTGCACCCCATAGTTGAGGAATATCTTTACTCCGCTATGGAGGATTACCGTATTGACATACTACTTGATAAGGGGCCCGGCGCCAAGAGTGTACAGTTGACCATCTCTCCATTTACGCTTGTGGGAGCTACAACACGCAGCGGTCTGCTGACCTCTCCGCTGCGGGCACGCTTCGGCATCAACTGTCATCTCGAATATTACGACCATGAAATATTGCGTGATATAGTAATGCGTTCGGCACGTTTACTTTCAACTCCTATCACACCGGACGCTGCTATGGAAATCGCTATGCGTTCACGTGGTACGCCGCGAATCGCTAATGCACTTCTGCGACGTGTACGTGACTTCGCTATGGTGCGTGGTAACGGCCGTATTGATCCTGAAATAGCCCGTAGCAGTCTGGAAGCACTTAATATAGACCGTTACGGACTCGATGAGATAGACAACCGTATTCTGCTTACTATTATCGACAAATTCGGCGGCGGACCTGTTGGTCTTTCCACAATAGCTACCGCATTAGGTGAGGACTCAGGCACAATAGAAGAGGTCTATGAACCTTTCCTTATCAAAGAAGGCTTTCTGAAACGTACTCCTCGCGGACGTGAAGTAACACCGTTAGCCTACCGGCATCTGGGACGTGCTGCCGGAGAACAGCAGAGCAACCTTTTTGACTGATTTTAACTCTTAATCAGCATTTCAATGGCAGGTATAAAAGCGTTGGCCCGTCAGACGGCTGTGTACGGTCTGAGCAGTATAGTGGGTCGTTTCCTGAACTGGGGTCTTGTGCCCCTTTATGTATATCTGTTCCCCGCCGAGCAGTATGGTATTGTCAGTTATCTGTACAGTTTTACGGCTGTGATGCTGGTAATACTGAATTACGGTATGGAGACGGGATTCTTCCGTTTCGCCAACAGTGAGCAGGACCCCGATAAGGTGTACACTACGGCTATGACATCGGTAGGCTTCACATCGCTTCTCTTTATTGTTGCGGTAACGGTACTGTTACGGCCGGTATCAGTTGCTATGACATTACCTTCGCATGAATGGTATGTGTGGATAATGGCCTTTATCGTAGCTATAGATGCCTTTACCAACATTCCGTTCGCTTATCTGCGTTATCGTAATAAGGCATGGCGCTTCGCAGCTATAAAGCTTATTAACATAGGTGTGAATATCGGTCTGAATCTTTTCTTTATTCTATTGTGTCCGGTACTTGAACGTCATTTTCCTTCGACAGTAGGGTGGTTCTATACTCCGTTGGGAGGACAGGCTTTCGGCATTGGGTGGATATTTGTGGCTAATCTGTTGTCATCACTGACAGTGTTATTAATGTTAGTGCCCGAAATTATACGGAAACACTGGCAATTCGACAGATGCCTGTTGCGGCGTATGCTTACGTACAGTTGGCCACTGTTAGTGCTCGGTGTAGCCGGCATCATGAGTCAGAATATGGGCCAGCTTACAATTCCGTATCTTTTTGCCGGTCATGAAGACGCAGCCCGAAGCATGGTAGGTATCTACGCCGCCAACATGAAGATAGCGGTGGTAATGGTTATGTTTACCCAGGCTTTCCGTTATGCCTACGAGCCTTTTATTTTTTCTCAAGCCCGCGGCCGTGGTGAAGACAACCGTAAAGCTTATTGTGACGCGATGAAATATTTCGTTATCTTCGGTCTGTTTATCTTTCTCGGAGTAATGTATTATTTGCCCATACTGCGTCATTTCATATCGCCTGCTTACTGGGAAGGATTACGTGTAGTGCCGCTGATGATGATAGCCGAACTTTGTTTCGGAGTCTTCTTTAATCTCTCTCTCTGGTATAAGCTCACTGACCGCACACGCTGGGGCATGTGGCTTTCACTTATATGCTTCGTACTGATGTTAGGACTTAACCTGTGGCTTGTACCGCTCATCGGCATACCGGACGGATATATGGGTTCGGCATGGGCAGCTCTTATATCG
>CAMWKC010000190.1 GCA_947174735.1 uncultured Porphyromonadaceae bacterium | reverse complement strand
CATAAACAAGAATCCCGAACGTGACGTCACTTACCACATGGGTCATGTCAAAAATATTGACCTGCAGGCAAAGACCGTCACAACCAGCTATGAGACCATCAGCTTTGACAAACTGGTTATAGCCGCAGGTACAACCAACAATTTCTTCGGTATGAAGGGATTGGGTGAAAATGTATTCTGTATTAAGACCGTAGCTGAAGCTGAGCATACACGCGACGAAATACTCGACCGTCTTGAGCGTGCAGCCTTAGCCACTGATCCGCAACGCCGTAAGGAATTACTTAGTTTCCTCGTGGTTGGCGGTGGTCCTGCCGGTGTGGAGATAGCCGGTGCACTCGGCGAAATGAAGAAAGACATTGTACCAAGGGAATATCCCGAACTTAATCCCGATGATCTAAGCATCACCCTGGTGGAAGGTACAGGCAAGCTACTCGGTGCCATGAATCCGAAATCATCGGAAAAGGCTCTGAAGTATCTACAGGACCTCATGGTCAATGTACGCCTTAACACTATGATGACCGATTATACCGATAAGATGGTGACATTTGCCGACGGTAAGAAAGAATACTGGGAAACTCTGATATGGACCGCCGGTGTATGTGGCGAACCTATGCCGGGATTTCCTGCTGAAGCTATGGGGCGCGGAGGTCGTATCCTTGTAGATGAATTCAATCAGGTCAAAGGCTATGAAGGTACTGTCTACGCTCTCGGCGATATAGCTCTGATGCAGACTGAAAAATATCCCAAAGGGCACCCGCAGATGGCACAGCCGGCTATACAGCAGGCACGCAATCTGGCCAAGAATCTCAATAAAGGCCGTATGGAGAAACCTTTCGTATATAAAGACAAAGGGTCTATGGCCACAGTAGGTAAAAACAAGGCTGTAGCTGATTTGCCAGGATGGACGTTCGGCGGCTGGTTTGCCTGGCTATTGTGGATGGCCATACACCTTATCTCTATATTAGGTATGCGCAATAAGCTTCATGTGCTCATCAACTGGATATGGAACTATCTTACTTATTCAACTTCACTGCGACTACTGTTGCGTCCTACTAAATACCCACTCCGTCGCCACTGGGGTGATTAAGCTATAAAAACACTTATAACCGTATATCATGTTTAATAAATTATATAAAAATATCATGTCGGCCACACTCATAGCGGCAATAGTAATAGGGGGAGCTGCCTGCTCCACAACAAAGCAATCAAATGACGAAGCTCTCCCTGAAGCTGTGCTGCCACAGGACCGCGAACAGATAGCCGCTCCGAAAGCTACCCGTAGCTATACCCCCGCAGAATTACTCAAGGGTATAATAAAGGGTGACTGGGCTATCGAGAGTGTAAGCGGTAAGCAGGCCGTAGGTGAAGAAGCTCCGTTTCTGAAGTTTGCTGATGACAATCGTGTTTACGGCAACAACGGCTGCAACGTAATTAACGGTGTATATAAATATAACGTAGCTGATAGTACTATATCTTTCTCGCAGATAGCCACTACAATGCGTATGTGTGGTATGACAGGAATCACCGATGGTGAAATCAATGCAGCTCTCGGAGAAGCAAGATTCTACAGTCTTCAGACTGGTGACAATGATCGCTATCTGATGACACTATTTGACTCCTCGCACCAGCCGGTAATGACACTGATGCACCAGAATTTCCAGTTTCTCAACGGTACATGGCGTGTCAGACAGATAGAAGGTGTTAATGTAGATAATCCTGATATATGCCTTGTCATAGATGTTGACGAAGGGCACGTACACGGCAATACAGGCTGTAACATACTTAACGGTTCGCTTACAACCGATATGGATGCTGCCAATTCACTCTCATTCCACTCTATCGGTGTCACACGCAAAGCGTGTCCGGAACCGAACTTCCAGACACAACTTATCGTAGCACTTGAAGACGCTTCACAAGCACGGCCGGTAACAGCTGATAAAGCTGAACTGCTCGATAGCTCAGGCAACATTGTCATGCAGCTTGAACGTATAGCCGTTATGCCACAGTAATCCGACTGTATCAAAACAACACACTCACATTTATGCCAGCAGAAGAAAGAATCGATAAATGGCTTTGGGCTATGCGTGTTTTCAAGACACGCACCATAGCTACAGACGCATGTAAAAAAGGACGTGTCTCCATCGGAGGCGCAACTGTCAAACCTTCACGTACTATCAAAGTCGGCGATATAATCGAAGTCCGTAAGCCGCCTATTACATACACCTTCCGTGTTAAAGCTCTTACAGCCAACCGACTTGGAGCAAAACTCGTCCCGGATTATCTGGAAAATCTCACGCCACAGAGTCAATACGACTTGCTTGAAATGACACGTATATCAGGCTTCGTTGACCGTCAGCGCGGCATGGGACGTCCCACAAAGCGCGACGGACGTGAGATGTCGAAATTCCGCGAGGAGACATACGCCGATTCGTTCTTTCTCGACTGGGAGGACGATGATGAAGATGAAGAGAATTAAAAATATCAGATTATTACATACACAGACCTCAGCCATACAAAATATGACTGAGGTCTGTGTATGTAATAATCACCGTGTTACGGTATCAGTCTTCGAGATAATAAACTATATATGACACAACACGCACTTTCTTCAGATAAGGTGTAGATGATGAAAGGTCATCAATTGAAAACTGACCTTGTGTCGCGGTTTTCATCTTACCGATTTTGGAATCGGAATCAGCAGCGAACTTCTGCGCAGCCTCACGGGCCGCTTTTGTAGCATCGGCAATCATTTCAGGTTTTATTTCGTTAAGATTGCGATACTCATAGTTTATATAGGAATTGCTGTAAGGTATGCCCTCTTTAAGTAGTTCTGACTGACGGTTAAGCAGTTCACGGACCTTAGCCACATTTTCAGTAGCAACAGTTACCGTACAGTCAAGCGCATACTTATACTGGAAGTTAGACGAACCGTACTGATTAGCTGTAGCATTATAAGTATCAGGCGGATTAATTGATATATCCTCTTTCGAGATACCGTTACCGGTCAGGAAAGATACTATAGTAGCATTATTGGAAGTAACCTGATCATAAAGGCTAAGAAGGTTGTCACCGGCTACACGGTATTGGATAGGCCATGTAACATAATCAGCCTCAACTGTGCGTTCGGACAGTCCGCGTACCGATACCTGCCGATCACGATTGGAAAAATTATCAATGCCGGCCTTGATAAAGGCGCCCACCGATAAAAGGCCTAAAGCTAATATAGCTGAAGAAATCAACGGAACAGAAGGTTTTATATTACTCTTCATGTTGATGTGTATTATCGAACTTATTAATTCTGCTCTGTTTTCTCACCATCAGCCGATTCAGATTTATCGGCTGATGTTTTCTGGTCACGTGTCAGTATGTCGACAAAACTTTTGGGAAGACGTACGTTATACAACCCTAAAGCATCACGGAAAAGCGGCGCTATTTGTTCGTCGGTAAATCCGGCTATACCACACCCTATACGTGTCACATAAAATGTAGTCTGGTCCCACTCTGTAGCCAGACGTATAAACTCGTCAACGTACGGTTTGATACTATCGACACCACCCTGCATAGTAGGTATGGCATACGACTGTCCCTGCAGTCCGACACCCTGTCCCATAACGGCTCCGAAGTGTTCAAGAGCTGTACGAGCCGCGCCGCCAAGATGCTGACCGGCCAGATTACTACCGAATACGAATATCTCATCCTGGTCCAGATGAGTGATATTATCAGGTGTATAATTCATAGATGATGAATGTTATTAGTGAATTTTAAGTAAAATATGCTTCATAACATCTTATTGCAAGCACAATAGTTAGCAAGAGTACCAACTACGGGTGCAAATTTAGAAAATTTTCGTCTATATTTCATTTTTTATCGGTTTTGATTTGGCCGTTAAGCATATTCTTACTAACTTGCACACATAACCAAAACCTAAAATCAAGTACCTGTAATATGACATACAAAGAGCTTTTCGGCGACCGTAAACCGGTAGTCGCAATGATACACCTCAAAGGACGTGACTTCGATGAAACACTGCAACGTGCCAAAACCGAAACTGAAATCTACTTCAACCACGGTATCGACGGAGTGATGGTAGAGGATTATTTCGGTACACTGGAGGAGGCTGAGGCTGTACTGGCCTGGTTGCAGGCCGAACATCCTGACAAAATCTATGGTGTAAATATCATCGATGATCACCGTCGTTCGTTTGAACTTGCCAACCGTTACGGAGCACGTTTCGTGCGTGTCAATACAGTGAGCGGTAATCTTCCACCCAAGAAAGACGCTGCCCTGGCTAAGGAAATAGAGGAACTGCGCAAGCGTCATAATGTTATGGTACTCGGAGGCGTACGTATACAGTCGAAACCCCTGGCCTCGGGACGTACCCTGAAGGAAGATCTGCGCATAGCTACAGACCGCTGCGATGCAATTGTAGTGACCGGGGACGGTACAGGCCGTCAGACTCCCGAAGCCAAGATACAGGGTTACCGCTGGAACCTCAACGGCTTTCCTCTTATGGTCGGTGGCGGTGTAGACACCGAAAATATAACCGAGACCTTCTCTCTGGCTGACGGCGCTATTGTGGGCAGTTACTTTAAAACTGACCACAAAGTAGGTGGTGATGTGGAAGCTACCCATGTCAAGACTTTCATGGAAATGCTCTGAAATGAAATATTTCCTTTGTGGATTGGCTCTCGCTGCTACTGTCAGCATGTCGGCGATAGCTGAAAACAATAATGCCCTTTCCGGTCGCTTCGAGGCCGGGAAAGGCACTTTTTTATTAAATGGTGAACCCTTTGTAGTCAAGGCTGCCGAACTGCACTATCCACGCATACCACGTCCATATTGGGATCAGCGCATCAAAATGTGCAAAGCTTTAGGTATGAATACTGTCTGTTTG
>CAMWKC010000189.1 GCA_947174735.1 uncultured Porphyromonadaceae bacterium | reverse complement strand
GCCTGGTATATGGATGACATTACATGATAATATAAATGAAGTATTCCATGTTTTTAATGGAAGAAAGCTTTATATCTCCTATATTACTTGTGTAATTGATCATTCTTATCATAGAGTATGGGAAAGAGCAGGATTCTTTTCAGCGCTAATTCTGAAAAATCTTGAACATACAACACTGAAGGGCGATATAATTTTTGAGAGTTTCAAACGTGAAGGACTTGAAGTTTTCTTACGTGGAGGACAAAAGATAGGTTTTATTATCGGTATCCGACCGGACACCGATAATAAAACGCTTCTTTGGAAAAAGCTATTTGAGAAAAATCTTCCCTCACCTAATGTTACTATACATAATAAGGATAACGAAGATTATTTTATTATTTCTATACCGGTGTCTGACAACCCATGTCAAGCTATATCAAATGGAATGGAATGTTTTCATCTCACGCACAAGATATCAGATAACACAGGAGAAATAGATTGGGGAGATGAAATCCGTTTCTACACTTAATAAAGATAACAGCCAATATCCATAAGTCAGATATCGGCTGTTATCTTTATTACCAAACTATAATCTTCAGTTCTTCTATCGACGTTGCAATCTTACGACATTCTCTACATGTTGAGTATGAGGAAACATATCAACAGGCTGAACATGGGTAACTTTATAAGCAACATCAAGTAAAGCAAGATCTCTCGCTTGAGTAGCAGGATTACAGCTTACATATACTATTATTTCAGGAGCAGAACGCAAAATCACTTCTATAACATCTTCATGCATTCCAGCACGCGGAGGGTCAGTAATAATTACATCAGGTTTACCATGTCTAGCTATAAATTCATCGGTCAGAATATTCTTCATATCTCCGGCATAAAAAACCGTATTATCAATATTATTTACCATTGAATTAAGCTTTGCATCTTCTATAGCTTCTGGAACATACTCTATTCCTATAACCTTTGATGCATTACGTGCTACAAAATTAGCTATAGTGCCTGTACCTGTATAAAGGTCATATACAAGTGGTTTATTAGATTTGTCTTTATCAAGACCGGCAAATTTTCTCGCTACCTTATATAATTCATACGCTTGTTCTGAATTAGTCTGATAGAATGACTTTGCGTTCACACGAAAACGCAAACCTTCCATTTCTTCTTCTATATAATCATTACCACTGAATACCTCTATCTGTTGATCGGATATAGAGTCATTTAATTTTTTATTGACAACATACACTACAGAAGTTAACACAGGAAATTGTGATTTAAGTGCTTCAAGTAAGCCTTTAACAGCAGAATCCACTTCCTCACCAAGTACCAAACATACCATTACCTCACCGGTAGAGGCAGTGCGTATCATAAGAGTACGTAATAAACCTTTATTCTCTTTCAGATTATAAAATGACAAATTATTACGTTCAGCGTATTCAAAGACAAAGTTTCTTATCTCATCGCCCAGTTCACTCTGAAGCTCACATCTTTCAATGTGTAATACTTTATCAAAAGCTCCCGGAATATGAAATCCTAACGCATGACTGGTATCATCAAAAGATTTCCCAGAACGCACCTCCTCCCATGTTCTCCAACGCTTATTCGAAAACGTATATTCCATCTTATTACGGTACCTCCATACCTCTTTACTACCAAGAATAGGTCTTATCTCCGGTAAAGTTATCTTTCCGATACGTTCGAGGGCATCTTGTACAATACTTTGTTTATGCTTAAGCTGAAGGTCATAAGGTATATGTTGCCATTTACATCCTCCACATACTGTAAAATGCGGACATAACGGTTTAATTCTATCAGGCGAAGGAGACACTATACACTCAATATGTCCCTCAGCAAATGAACGTTTCTTCTTATCCAATTTAATATCCACTACGTCGCCTGGAGCAGCAAAAGGAACAAATACCACTATAGGTGATTCATCTTCAGGTCTAAGTAAGGTACGTGCTAATGCTTTGCCTTCAGCAGCCATTCCTGTTATTTTAACACCCTCTAAAATAGGTAATACTTTATTTTTACGTCCCATATTTATTTTTAAAGAAATTTTATGTTGCAAATTTAGCGATTTCCACCAATATTTTTTAATTTTGCAAATGTAAAAACTCTATTGGGTCAGACACCATGTCAGCTCCCCCTTAGTCATGAAGATATTATTATCATTTCTTCTATACAGATTGAGGGAAAACCTTACAAACAAACCCATAATTAGCGACAGTTCGCAATAATCAACAATATTTACAAATGGCAAAAAAGATCTACACGTTCGGCGACGGTAAGGCCGAAGGTAATGCCGGGATGAGAAATCTCCTGGGCGGAAAAGGTGCAAACCTTGCCGAAATGAATCTGCTCGGAATGCCTGTTCCTCCGGGCTTCACTATCACTACAGAAGTCTGCACAGAGTATACTCAGTATGGCCGTGATAAGGTGGTCGAGGATATTAAGGAAGACGTTGAGAAAGCTATTGCTCACGTTGAAAGTCTGACAGGCAAAAAGTTTGATGACCCGGCCAATCCCCTTCTAGTCTCCGTACGTTCTGGTGCCCGTGCCTCAATGCCCGGTATGATGGATACAGTCCTCAATCTTGGCATGAACGATGCTACAGTCGAGACTATGGCCGAGAAAAGTGGTAATCCTCGTTTCGCTTGGGATAGCTATCGCCGCTTTGTACAGATGTATGGCGATGTTGTACTCGGTATGAAACCTGCCAAGAAAACCGATATTGACCCCTTCGAAGCTATTATGGATGAGGTGAAGGAGCAAAAGGGTATAAAACTTGATACCGAACTTACTGTAGATGACCTTAAAGAACTGGTAAAACGCTTTAAGGCTGCCGTTAAAGAGCATACAGGCAAAGATTTCCCAGAGTCCGCATGGGAACAGCTTTGGGGTGGTATATGCGCTGTTTTCGACAGCTGGATGAACGAGCGTGCTATACTCTACCGTCGCATGAACCAGATACCCGAAGAATGGGGCACTGCTGTCAATGTTCAGGCAATGGTATACGGAAATATGGGTGATAACTCAGCCACAGGTGTTGCTTTCAGCCGTGACGCTGCAACCGGTGAGAATTTATTCAATGGTGAATATCTTATCAATGCTCAGGGTGAAGACGTAGTAGCAGGTATTCGTACACCTCAGCAGATTACGATTGAAGGCTCACGTCGTTGGGCTGCTCTTCAGGGTATTAGTGAGGAAGAACGTCGTACTAAATATCCTGCTCTCGAAGAGTCAATGCCTGACTGTGCTAACGATCTCTTCCGTATCGCTGACCGTCTCGAAGACTACTACCGGGATATGCAAGATATGGAGTTTACAATTCAGGACGGTAAGCTCTGGATGCTTCAGACTCGCAATGGTAAACGTACAGGTGCAGCAATGGTTAAAATCGCTATGGACCTTCTACGTGAAGGTAAAATCGATGAAAAGACTGCCCTTCTTCGTATGGAACCTCAGAAACTTGACGAGCTTCTTCACCCTGTATTCGACAAATCAGCTCTCAAGCGCGCACAAGTCATTGCTAAAGGTCTCCCCGCTTCTCCTGGTGCTGCAACTGGACAGATAGTTTTCTCAGCTGAAGATGCAGAAGCATGGGCTGAAAAGAAAAAGAAAGTCGTTCTGGTGCGAATAGAGACTTCACCTGAAGACCTCCGCGGTATGGCAGTTGCACAGGGTATTCTCACAATGCGTGGTGGTATGACCAGTCATGCTGCAGTCGTTGCTCGTGGTATGGGTAAATGCTGTGTATCTGGTGCTGGTGAAATCGTAGTTGACTACGAAGCCAAAACTGTACAGATGGGAGGTAAGACTTATAAAGAAGGTGACTGGATTTCTCTTAATGGTTCTACCGGCGAAGTCTATGAAGGTCAGGTGCCTACTGCAGAGCCTGAACTTGACGGTGATTTCGGTGCTATTATGAATTTGGCAGCCAAATTTACTAAGACTCTTGTACGTACTAATGCCGACACTCCGCGCGATGCTAAACAAGCCCGTCACTTCGGTGCACAAGGTATAGGTCTTTGCCGTACTGAACACATGTTCTTTGAAGGAGATCGTATCAAAGCAGTTCGCGAGATGATTCTTGCTTCTGATGTAGAAGGACGTCGTGCAGCTCTTGCCAAACTTTTACCCATGCAGCGTGGTGACTTTGAAGGTATATTTGAAGCGATGGATGGCTACGGCGTAACTATTCGTCTGCTCGACCCACCTTTACACGAGTTTGTACCTCATCAGACAGCAACTCAGAAGGAATTAGCTGAAGAAATGGGACTGACACTTGAAGAAGTAAAGGCTAAAGTTGATTCTCTCGAAGAATTTAACCCGATGTTAGGTCACCGTGGTTGCCGTTTAGGTATTACCTATCCCGAAATCACAGAAATGCAGGCACGCGCTATTCTCGAGGCGGCTCTTAACTGCGAAGCTCGTGGTATTAAGGTTCACCCCGAAATTATGGTTCCTTTGGTAGGAAGCCTTAAGGAGCTTCAGAACCAAGCTGATGTAATCAATACAACGGCTGCCAAAGTATTTGAGGAAAAAGGCCACAGCATCCGTTACAAAATTGGTACAATGATTGAAGTACCCCGTGCAGCTCTCACTGCCGATAAGATTGCTGAAGTAGCAGACTTCTTCTCATTCGGTACTAATGACCTTACTCAGATGACCTTCGGTTTTTCACGCGATGACGCACCTAAATTCCTTAAGTTCTACATAGAAAAGGGCATTCTTAAAGTCGATCCTTTCGAAGTACTTGATCAGGAAGGTGTAGGTCAGCTTGTAAAAATGGGTGTAGAAAAAGGCCGTGCAACTAATCCTGACCTTAAAGTCGGTATCTGCGGCGAACACGGTGGCGAACCCTCTTCGGTTAAGTTCTGTGCTAATCTCGGTATGAACTACGTAAGCTGTTCAGCCTTCCTAGTACCTATCTCTCGTGGAGCTGCGGCGCATGCTGCAAT
>CAMWKC010000188.1 GCA_947174735.1 uncultured Porphyromonadaceae bacterium | reverse complement strand
CTACAGATTGGTGTTAAATTCAGATAGCTATTATAAAAGTCTTTGAAAAAATCTTTTCTTTCTTCTTTAGGAAATGGAAGCCACTTTCTATCATCTCTACCTATTAGTTTATAACATAATGTCTTCAGATTAGCCAATAAATATCTTTGCCAACTCATCAGAGGTGGTACACAATCAATACCTATAGGTATATGTCCCAACGATCTGAGTGTCTCCTGCAAAGCGTATGCCTGTAGAGCTCCTCCATAATTATGAAGTAATTTATGAGTTACGATAGCTATTCTCATAAGTTTATTTTATAAATTTTTGGGTATTGCATGAATGTTAGTATCTGAGTAATTGACTACTATACAGCTTTTTCTATATTCTTCTTCAGTCCAATTTACCATCACTTCGTTCAGTTTATTCTGTTCAGTTTGCCACATCTTTACCACTATTACATTACAGTCAGCGCATCGTCCTATCAACCGTGTATCCGCATATATATCTGCCGATACTGTATCTAATATTATTATATCGTATTCATCACGATAAGTTTCGATAATATTCTCCAAACGTTCACTTCCCAATAAGTCTAAGGCTAACGCTTTAAATTTTCCTATAGGTATTATAGACAATCTGTTATCTAATGACCTACAAGCTAAATTAAAATCTTTAATAGAAAGCACAGATTGTAAAAGTATTTGAATTATTCCGTATGTCGGTGATAACAAAGCCTCTGATAAACCATTTCTGGAACGAAAATTCAAATCCATCAATAATACCCGTTTACCAATTTTTGTGAATGAATGTGCCAGATGCAATGCCACAAATGTTTTTCCACACCTATGACCAATCGAAGTCACCATTATAGTAGATTTATAATTTGCTATATTTTTCCCCTGCATTATATTACTACGTATTAGTCTGAATTCTTCTGTTGTTTTTTCATCATATTTATTTTTATCATAAAAAGATGATTTATATTTCATAATAGTATCTTCATAAGAGACTTCAGCTTTTGATACTTCTCCGACTACAGGCAATCCTAAACCTTCTATCTGATAACGACTGATTATTTTACGACTTATGGCTATCATAATTATAATCGTAATTATTCCGCCTACCATACCGAATATTATACCTAAACAGACCATAGTTTTCATATCTGTCTCAGATAAAGTTGTTTTATAAGGTAATTCAACAAGTTCTATACGGTCAGAAACATCGTTCATCAACAGAGCAGTTTCTTCCCTTTGCCTTAATAATTGTTGATAAACAGTCTCTTTTATTATCTGCTGTCGACGTACATGAGTAACTTTGGCAAAATCATCCGGTAAACGCTGTAACATACTGTCTATTTCTTCATTATACTGTCTCGACACACTTAAAGACAACGGCAGATCCCATTGTAATGTCTCAAGATAATTTATAATCGCTTCCCTACGTCTTCTGATAGACTCATCCAAATCTATTACTATCGGTGACATGTCACTACTTTCTTCAATAAGCTGTGCCCTACGCTCTATAAGATAATTATGCTCATTAATTATCTCCGCCATTAACGGTCTCAATTCTGTTAATGAATATGGCATCGGTTCATCCGGTGTCAATTCATAGATACTCATCAAAGCTTGCTCAACACGTGATGATAATTCATCACCCTCTATTATTAAATTTCTTGACTGTAGTCCTTTATTGATTAGATTGCTTCCTAATTCCATATAAGCTGCAGCGTATGGGTTTAGTATCAGGAGAGAATTGAGTACACTGTCTATCTGCTGTAATTCCTCTTCTATCTTTTCAATCCGACTTAGAAAAAATTTCTCTTTCTCAAACAGGCGTCTTGTCTTTTGAGATTGGTTATAATTGTTATACAATTCATATAACGTCAACAATACTCTATCATTCAACACACGTGATTGCGAAACATACTCAAGAGTAAGTATTCTGCTCTTATCTTGAGGTTTCATTATACTTAATCCTTCTAATAGCTGGCCACTACGTTCAGGCACACTCATATATTCATATTCAAACTTACCATTTTTGATTCTGTTTCCTTCACCGGTAAGATTAAATATTATACTACCTTCATCAACTGTAACTGTGTCTTCTGAATTTTTTCTTCCTAATTCTATCTTATAACTTTTTGTTCTTCCTTCAGTATTATCTTCTATCTCAAGTAGTCCGCTATGTAATCCTGAATTGAACTTGATTTTGAAACTTTCGATAAAAATATTTCCGGTTACCTTAGTTGTTAGCAATTCAGTATTATCATACATTAAAGTTTTAGGCCAGTCATTACAGTCATAAAGCAAGCCTTGTAAGTTTAGTTCTTCTACAACTTCTCTCATAAGAGCAGTTGATTTAAGAATAGCTATATCATTATCATAATTGAATTTCTGAATTCCACCTAAAGAGCCAAGAAGGTCAGGAGGAGATGAAGTCTCATTTCTATCCGGAATCACCATAACCTTTATAGCACTTCTAACTTCTCGACTTTGTAACTTACCTAAGATTAAACCAATTGTTCCACCAACTACAATACCTGTTAACGGTATCCACCATTTCTTTAAAATAATTCTATATAATCCTTTTACAGATATTACCTTTCCCAGTCCGATTAGGGACAAGGTAGTATTTATTGGTATAGTCTTTCCATCTGATGCTAAATTGCGATGGAATGGCGCTACAAGACGCATAGCTTTTTATTATTTGGGTTATATCTTTAGTCATTCCGGGAAGTAAATATTATATTACTTCTTACTGGCAAAGTTAGGGTATTCTTTTTGTTCGGACAAATATTTTGATTATAATCGTAGAATTTATGTATATGCTATTACATCCCAAGCCAACCTTCATTACCGGAGATTTTTCGGAAATACAGCAATATTGAAAGATTTCCTTTTCTTTATCTATGGAACAATGTCCGTCAGTATTTGACAGAGTGTATAATGTCTAAAGTTGATAATCACTAATTTTATATTGACCCTTTTTAACAGTGATTTTACCATATTGAAGAGAATGATTAGGACAGTTATGGTAACATGCCATACATGATTTACAGTTCTCACCCCAGACAGGTCCATCTGGTGTCAGATGGATATTAGCCACAGGACAGACTCGAACGCATTGTCCGCATTTAATACATTCCTTTCCTTTATTCCACTTCTTAGGATTAATTCCCCAGCGTTTGAATAAAGGATAGACAAGACGTGTCTTAAGACGTGACCAATTGCCACGCCATACATCAGTCTCCCATTTATGATTCCGGATTTTATCTCCTATTTCTTTTATACGTCCTACAGCTGAAGTAAGCTTTTGCTGTGCCAATATATGACTATCCACATCAAAACCAGGTAAAATCACGTATGTGTTAGGCATTATAATACTCCATACACCTGCCAGACTGACACCTTTCTGTTTAAGCAGTTTAATAAGCATATCGCTACATGCTCCTGTCTCATCGCCACAAGTCAAAACTGCCCATACAGGCACTTTTTCTACATTAATCTGTCTTATGTCATCAGGTGTCCAGCTGTTTATAAAGTCTGCAATCTGTGGTGCCACTCCCCATGCATATACAGGAAATACCAATCCTATTCCACTACCTCCGGCCGCTACACGCAAACGGGTGGAATCAACTGTTTTTTCTATACAATCATGCAGATAACTTCCAAGACGTGCTGCTACATAACCACTGTTACCGTTACCGGTGAAATAATATATCATTTTTGCTTTACTTATAATGTCACTAACCTGAATATCAGTTCACGAAGCAACTCATACTCATTTTGGTTGCAACCTATTCCTTTAGTCTTACAGTCAAAGTCACGTAATACGTGTATTGCTTCCACAGCCTGAGTAGCATTATAATTTTCCATACCTGCTTTTACATCTGTCAGAGCCCATACATTCTTTACTTCAAGTTCTTTCATCAATCCGTTATCTGAACGATCGGAACTGAACAATGCCAGTATAAGACGTACATAGAAATTAAATAATGTACTTGTTGTTACAATTACAGGATTCTGTTTCGGATTTAACTTAAAGTACGTAACTATTCCCATAGCTGCAACATAATCTCGACGTGACAAAGCTTTGACAAGTTCAAAGTTATTGTAGTCTTTTGAGATACCTATATTTTGTTCTATATCTGCTATAGTTATACGTCCTGATTCTTTAGATACTGCCACACATAATTTGTCTACTTCTCCGAAAAGCTTCGACAGCGGGGAACCAATATATTCACTTAACAAAGTAGCTGCCTTATCTTCTATTTTGAACCCTTTATGCTGACAATAGTCTTTAACTGCCGCAGGTAATTGATAATCACGTAGTTTTTCGCTATTATAAACTATGGCTCCTCCTTTGGAAGCTGCCTTGATTAATTTGGATGTTGATGACAGAACATCATCTTTAAAAACTATAACCAGCACAGTGGTTTTATTAGGATGGCTCACATATCCTTCCAGCTTATCAAGACTTTTTTTAGCTTGCGGCATACTCTGAGCTTCCTTCAGCATTACCAGTTGCAGACCGCCCATAGCTGGAAACTGCTGTGCACTTGCTACTACTTTTTCAATATTTGCATCTGCACCATAGAACACCACACTATTAAATTCTCTTGTACTTTCATCTTCGATAACCTTAGTCTCAAGAGCTTTAGTGAGCAAATCAAGATAGTATGGTTCCTCACCCATAAGTATATAAACCGAGGCAAAATTCTTCTGTCTTATTGAACTCAGAATCTCTCGGTAACCTATTTCTGATTTTTTAGCCATTTGTAGTGTGCTTTCTATAAGGTTTTAAGGAATTTAGCCGATTGATTCATTATGCCTCTTTTTAATACTTTGCATAGCTATCATAATTACTCCGGCACTTATAAAAGTACTTAATATAGCTGGCCACGGGACACCCTGACTTACTATCCCCGTCTCAAGTATATCCTGATTTACTACTCCGCGTTTATCCAGCCACACAGCCGTCACATA
>CAMWKC010000187.1 GCA_947174735.1 uncultured Porphyromonadaceae bacterium | reverse complement strand
TCCCATGTATTGGTCTGAGCTTTATAAGTAAAGCCTAAATTAGTGACCAGATTGACCTCAGGCTGCAACTCTCCCGGATTACCGTCAGCACCGAAAGCTACTGCATAGATACCTATTTTGTCACCGTCGGCAAATCCGGAGTCATCAGCACGGGTCACATTCACCTGATCTATATCAGCTTGCAACCGTATTCTGGCGCCCGACGACGGTACAGGACCGTCATTGTCGTTGAAAGTCTCGTCGCTACAAGCCACCAGTGCAAGTATCGGCAGCAACAATAGCATCGGAGATATATCTGTTCTTTTCATCTTTATGGAATTTCTATTATATCGTTAGCTATGAAATCTTCAAGCGATGCTGAGTCACCGGCACGCCGTTTTATTTCTTTATAGATGGCATAACGCGATATTGTATTGAAGTAAGCGATATATGTATTCATGACGCTGTTTGCCTCCGACCTCCATACACCGCGGAAATGATTGTATCCGCCTTCCCACATATCGACCATAGAGCTGTACTTAGGATTGAAAATAAATATATTCCATGGTGCATCAGTCATCTTGGACGACATGGACAGATTTTCATAATATCCTCTTCTCTTCATATCATTATACCGGCCCATATCGTTACAGCCCGGACAGCTACAACCTTTTATATGGTCAAAATGTATCACGGACTCATTACCGAGACCGGCAAAAGCCTCTCCACCGGCAAAATGCTGAACCAGTCCGCGCTGGTCATACGGATAGACATCATTAGTCAGTCCTATAGCGGCTATCGAGCATCCGTCTTCACCGATTTTAGCCCATCCGTCAAAACCCTCACGGTTAGCTAATATTATAATCAGGGCATTTCCCATATCACGTCCTGCATGTTCGGATACTTTCCCTGTATATTCACGAAGTTTCCATTCATCGGGTACGACTCCGTCCGTTCCAAAGCAATTGGCTCGGAAAGTATAGACATCTCCTGTGCCTCGTTCCGGAGAACAAGTGATAGCCGTGGTGACCGTGAAATAATCACGATACGATTTATACGGCTCTATCTCGAAGAGCTGTTCCATTGTCTCACGCATACGCTGCATATACTCACCATCAGTGATGTTGTCGGCGTCAAATCCTTCACCTACGATAAAAACAGGTATCTCTTTGGCACCTTTCGAAGCCTGCTGAAGAATTATTTCCTTGTCCTCCTCACCTTCTTCACATCTGTTCTGACGTACAGTAGTGTACGTGGAATAATTTTTACCGTTCAGTGTGAATACTATCCGGCCTTCACGTCCCTCTTCTCCGGCTCCCAAGGGATTGACGGTGACTGTCAGCTCATCTTTATAATCGCCGGAACTTGGAGATACCTTAACCCATGACGGACAATCCGATACTGTCCACGCGCCTTCTGCCGTGAGTCTTGCAGTACGGCTGACACCCTTATTGAGACATTTGATTTCAGAAATACCGAAACTCAGTTCCTTATGAGGAGTTATATTGGCAAAAAGCTTCCATCCGGGTGCCACTCTGTATTTCTCTATTGCTTCCTCGGGTACTTCCAATATTGCTCGGTCAAGAGGAACGTCTTGGAATACATTTTCATCGAGCGTCGGAGGTTCGGTAGCCAGACAAACTACAGTCTGCAGAGAATAGCAATACGCAAAAGCTTCCAATCCGATATACCCCACATTCTTTCCTATACTGACATATTCCAGAGTTTCTATATCTCTGAAACCGCACTGCTCAATCTGAAGCACATCGTCACCGATTATCAGTCTTTCGATTCTGGTCTCGCCGAAAGCTCCTGCGTTATCACCGCCGCCTCCCAATACGACATCCAGTGAAGTTGGATATGTTACAGCACCACCCAGATTGGTTACGGCAAATGCCTGTCTCCCCAAGTATTTGAGGTTATTAGGAATTTTCACCGAACCACCGGCGAAGGTAGACAGTTTGAAGGCTGCTGCTCCTATCACACTTACACTTTCAGGAATAACTACCGGTGATAGATATTTGAGTCTGGCAAAAGCCGAATTACCTATTTTATTCAGGCCTTCAGGTAAATAGAGGTTTGTACCCTTGGCAAAACCCATACCATTGAAAGCACTTTCCTGAATTTCCTTAAACCCTACAGGTATCACTATATCACCGACCAGATCATGACCGCACTCAAGAAAAGCCCTGTCACCGATATATTCGATATTAGAGGGAATATTAAATGAACCGGTCACACCGTGGGCACGGAAAAAAGCTGAACCGCCTATATATTTTATTGAATTGGCTAACTTAAGTTCCATGTGGGCCTCAAGTCCGTAAAACGAGCATCCACCTATATATTCCAATGCAGAAGGCATGATAATGGTAGCCTCCTCTCCTATACAGGAAAAAGCCCAGCTATCAATTCTTTTCACACTCTCCGGAATCATCAGTGTCGAAGTCAGGCGCAAATCGCGAAAAGCATTATCACCTATTCTGGTTATACCTTCAGGAAGCACTATTCTTCTCAGGGACCCTTTATTCGACAGACCCTCGTTAGGAATCATATCGTCTCTGTATTCTATAGGCTGATTCCACCAGTCAGTTCCTTCCGCCTCAACACGATAAGGTATTCTCACCACCTTGACACTGCCGAGATTCACTGAAGTCAGCTGAGGCATTTCCTCACGCATGACACGGAAATCCTCTTCCGTGATTTCACCCGTAACTTTTAGATTCTTCAGTGTCGAAAGGTCACATCCGAGACTTTTCAGACACTCTTTCAATGTGCCGGCTTCGGCTACATTCACTACCAGATAGGAATTGGTATCAAATGAGTGTGACGAACTATCTGTCTCCCATTCCGATATGTTCTCCCCGGTAAGGGAGACAGAGTATTTGCCGCTTCCTTCTTTTTTATCGATACGCAACGTGAAAGTATGAAGTTTACCGGCTGTATAGGTCATACCTCCGTCGCGGGTATAATTATAAGTTACTCCGTCAATTGTGATACCGATAGTAGGTTTTCCGGCTGCTACAGTCTGAGGTATCACTATAGCACGGTAAGTGTCCTCTTCGGCTACAGCCACAATATTACGGTCGAAATCACCCGTTACGGTAGCTATACCTGTTGAAAGGTCAATTGTCGATGTACGCACAGTATTATCGACAGTGATTATACGTAGCAGAGATTTCCATTCATCAGCAGCGAAACCGGAACCTTGCTCCAATACTACCTTTACACCGGCCAGTCTGTGATGGAAAGTAAGGTTAACCTTGTTACCCGGAGACACATTGGAGGCTTTAGCCCAAAGAAAATCGGAAGCCTCGTAACTACCCATCTCACCGTTTCCGCCACAGACTGATTGGTCTGCGCTCACCTCGAATCCGTAAGTTTTGGTATCGGCAAGACTGTTTCTAAAAGGATAATAACCATATACGTCAGCCGGAGTTACATTATCAAGCCAATATATAGGTGTGGCCGGAGTCCACACATTGGCTTCGGCTTCAAAACTCACTGCTACATTATTTACCTGATTGTCCGATAAGCTCAGGACGCCAGGCTCGCCGTTTCTGCGGTTGACCACAAACACGCCGAAGCAGTCGCCGTCAGCAAAGCCTGACTCATCCGCACGGGTCGTGTTCTTCTGATGTATGGTTGCCTGAAACTCCAAAGGTGATAATTCCTCTGTCGGTTCAACGATAAAATCGCGTACATCATCGCTACAGGCAGTCAACAAGACAGGAAACAGCAGGGCCAGACTCACTCGACGGAGTTGATAAGTGTTTTCGTGTTTCATTGATGTTGGGTGCTTAATATTAACCGGTTTTTACATAAACTGCTTACAAAGTTAGAAACCCAATAGCAGTTTTCCAAATAATATTTCTTAATAAATCATTAATAATTAGTAATTTAGGGTTTTCCCTAAACTAAATTTAGGTATTTCCCTAAACCGATATTAAATCTGTCAGCAGATGAACTGGTGAAGGAATAAGAAAGCTGTGTCGGTAATAAAATTAGAAAAAGCCGTGCAAGACCGGTATTCCGGCCTCGCACGGCTGCCATGATAGGTTAAGTGAAAGGGTACAGATCAGTTAACAGCGATTTTACGGACATCGTTGCCTTGACGCATGACGTAGATGCCGGTTGGAAGGGCATCGAGGTCGGCAGCGACTTTCATGCCGTTGAGAGTATGAAGTTCAACGGGAACAGCGAGGTTATCTGTTGCAGCTGATATACCTGCATCAAAGTCGTATGCCTCACGGTGAGTAAACAGACACCATGGTGTTACGGTAGCGGCCTGCTCCAAAGCTGATTCACGTACATATAGCGTAACTGTTTCATATATATTTTTGTTGTAATGGGGCAAATTAAAAAATGCTATGTCAGAAGCTTCTATAAGTGTAGGAGCATCATAATAAATTGATTTCAGTCCTATGCAGTTATAAAATGCATCACTTTGAAGTTCAGTTAGTGATGCAGAAAAGGTTACTGAAGTTAACTTTTTACAGTCATAGAAAGCACGAGCTTCTATTTTAGTCAGTGAGGAAGGCCATATAACCGAGGTCAGTTCAGTACATTCGTAGAAAGCTGCAAAACAGATTTCAGTCAGTGACGCAGGAAAGTCCAACGAAGTCAGAGATGTACATCCGGAAAAAGCTTCACCACCTATTCTAGTCAGTGAGGAAGGCCATACGATAGAAGCAAGACTGCTGCAATTCTGGAAGGCACTGCTTTCTATTTCAACTATAGATGACGGTAATTCTATAGAAGCAAGGCTGCTGCAACCAGAAAAAGTACTAAACTCAATCGAAGTTAATGATGAGGGCAGTTCTACAGATACAAGACCACTACAATTCTCAAAAGCAGAAGAATTAATTTTAGTCAGTGACGAAGGTAAGGCCACTGAGGTCAAAGCAGTACAGCCAATAAAAGCTCTATTACCGATTTCAGTCAGCGATGCAGGGAATTCTATCGAAGTCAGACCTGTACAACGGGCAAAAGCCTCAAGAACTATTTTAGTCAGCGATGACGGTAGGATTACCGAAGTCAGTTCTGTACAACCGGCAAAAGACCGATAACCAATGCCTGTAAC
>CAMWKC010000186.1 GCA_947174735.1 uncultured Porphyromonadaceae bacterium | reverse complement strand
TCCTCTTTTTATTGACGGGGCACGCCTCGCTTACGGACGCGCTGCCGACGGTACAGAGGTAACCCTAAGGGATGTAGCTAATCTTTCCGATGTTTTCTATATCGGCGGTACAAAATGCGGAGCCCTCTTCGGAGAAGCTGTAGTGTCACGACGTCCGGAACTTCTGCCTCGCTTCGATTCTCTTATGAAACTTCACGGAGGATTACTCGCTAAAGGCAGACTTGTTCCGCTTCAGTTTATAACGCTTTTTTCCGACAATCTCTATTATCGTATCGGTCGCCATGCTGACAGACTGGCCATAAAGCTGAAACAGGGATTCATCGAAAAAGGTTACCGTGTCTTTATCGACTCCCCGACTAACCAGCAATTTTTCGTTATGCCTAATACAAAAATCGACTTACTCAAAACGGAGGCGGGAATAGGATTATGGGGCCCTCCCGGTGAAACTGAATCGGTGGTAAGATTTGTAACAGACTGGTCAACAACAGAAGAAGACATAGACAACCTTCTATCTCTTATCTAAATTGGTAGAATTAACGATAAACAGTAAGGTCCGAAACGGAAATTAATTGTTTCGGACCTTGCTGTTTATTCAGGTATCATTTCTTTATGATAAGTTCTTCAAGCGGACGTTTCGGTACATGATGAATACCATCAGGTGTACGATAATACTTAAAATCAGCATCTTCGTCACCCGGCATATCCTCAATTCTGACATCTTCAGCCGGATAACCAAGAGCTAACACATAACGTGGTACATAACGCTCATTAAGATTCAGTACCTCCGTCAGTCTGATATGATTGAAAGCTTTGATTATACATCCGGCCAAACCGAGAGTATGCATACCGAGAGTTATAGCTTCTAACTGCAAACCGTCGTCACAGAGACAGTCCTTACCATATTTAGTGTCAAGACACTGCACAAGGTAAGCTGTCGGACGCTCGCCTGACTCCGGACCGTCCCAGTCAGCAAAATAACCGGCCCATTTCAGTAACGGAAATACCTCAGTCCGTTCTGTATCTTCAGTCACAATGACATAACGCAAAGGTTGTGCATTTCTACCTGAAGGACAATAACGTGTCAGTTCGACAAGTTCTTCAAGAGTAGCGACGGGCACTTTTCTGTTCTCCTGAAACCGACGCACCGTGCGGTTGGACATAACCAGTCTGCGAAAACTATCAAAATCCATAATATCTGTATTTAGTTATACTGATACAACGTCCGACTCAATTATAATTATATAAAATCAGTCCGAAACTCAGAGTACAACCTTAGAAGTACGTGTACTGCCGTCCGACAGACGTGTCACGCGGACAAAGATACCGTCAGCAGGATTCAGACAACGCAGACCATTCAGATCATAGTATTCCACGCCCGTGACTTCAACCGAAGCATTTATACCTTCAACTGAAGCACCATATATGTAACCGGTCTTGGCAGCATTTACAATACGACCTGTAGCTGTATCAAGTACCAGCACTACAGCGCGAAGCTTTGATTTATCCTGTACTACCGGGGTACCGTAAATATTGGGAGCCTCACTGATAGCATTGAAACTGTATTCGTATGTCAGTGGTACATCCATCTCGATACCGTCCAGACTGCCTTCAATTCCGCGCATGTTGGAAGTCATAACAACTACATCGTCAAATCTCAGACCGGCTACGTATGCTTCTCCCTCAACAAATTGCTTCATCTCAGGAATATAGTTTTCAGCACCTCCGTATTTACCGTTAGCATAGTAATTGGATTGCATCCAGCTCTTGGTATCACCGTACATATCATCTTCCACTAAGTAGTAAGCAAGAGCATAAGTACTTTGTGGAACTTCGATAAATGTAGTAACGGCATTGACCTTTATATTGTCATCACCGTCCCACTCTGCTGTCACCTCAACAGCTGCCGGAGCTAAAGTTTCAGAACATGATAACCAGACATTCTGAATACCGAAGTTATCTCCCGAAACTCCGAAATAGGGGTCACAGCCTATTGAACGGTCAATAAACGAGTAGGGGAAGCCCTCGAAAGAGCTGGGATACGAACTGGTAATCGCCATCGGATCCTTATTGTGATAAGCAAGGGCTATGAAATCCTGCGGATAAAGATCATTCAGAGCTTCCATAGCAGCAAAGCCACGTACACAGAATCCACACCATGTGCCGGTATATTCTTCCATAACAGCACGATGGACAGGTACTACAGACACAACATTAACTATACCGTGAGCGGAAGCTGTAAGGTCCGGATTATCAACTCCGTTTACTTTTGTAATAGTAACTGTAAAGTCAGTCTGTCCCTGATTATCAACAGCAGGCATAAGCACATCAAAGGTAGCTTTGCTATTGTATTGGGCAGGAATAGGCACATCAAATACCATAGTGCCCTCACCAGTCTTATTCTCTATCGTATAGCTGTATTCCACACTGCTCACAGGCTGAGTACCGTGGTTGGCAACTATGACTTTCTGTGTGAAGGGCTCACCGATCATAGCACGCTCCAAAGGCAGCTCGCTGATACCTGCGGCATTCTCATAATCAGGAGTCTCAAGATTGACAGTCAGACAGCTGCACAACTGGAACTCGGAAGCAAAATCCACCCATTTACGATAGGTACGCTCCGTGTGCATATAAAGTCCGTCCGGATTACTGCCTGCACCTGTCATGACAGGATACATAGTGGCATCAGTAAGCTCGTCAATATCGAATGAATAGCCCACATACACACCGCCGTCAGTAATAACGTATGGGGTCTCAAGCTCTACAGAAGCGATACCGTCAGCACTTACTGTGGCCGGAGTCTCCATAATATCAGCTACATTGACACGCTTACCATCAATTGTTTCGATTTTAAGCTCAGTCGAAAGCCATAGTCTTACATTGGAAATACCCTCGGTACATACAGGTACACTGATGCCCTTGATAGTATTACCGGTAAAACCGGGGTCAAACAGACGGATAGCTACATCATAGTTCTCTGTTTTCTTAGTACCGAAGCGACTCAGTTCACCCTCCGCGTATGAGAACTCGATATCAGCGGAGAAGGCGGGAATGGCCGCCGTGAGGCAGCACATTCCCGCTATCGCGAATTTACGTATATTCATTTACGTAGAATTACTTTTTCAGAAATAGGTTTCAATTAACGGCGAGCCACTTTCATGACACGTGTCGAGCCGTCATTGCAACGAATCTTGCAAATGTAGATACCACCGGCAGGATTCTGTACGCGACGACCCTGCAGATCATACCACTCAGCCTCACCGACTTCATTGAAGGTACCGGCTACACCAACCGGAATATCTGTTACTTCACCTGTTTCTACATTATAAGTCATGATGTCTGACTCATATACCTTACCGTCATACTCGTGGAAAAGCTGTACTCCGGCAGTCTCGATACCTTGTGCAAAGATACATACTGTGCGCTTAGCACCATCAAGATGTATATCCCAATTATCTTTAAAGTCAAAAGGTATATTAGTCATAGGTTCCTCACCTATCATAATATAGTCTTCAGGATAAAGAGTCTCTACAAGACCATCTATCAGAAGATTATACCACATATTGTCAGAATTAAATATCTCATCAATCTCATTATAGTTAAAGATATTAAATGCAATATAAGCATAACCATAGTTCTCATAGTAGTCAAGGAACTCTACAAACTGAGGAGCCATCGGAGTAGGCTGAGTAACAGGCTTAATCGAGCTGAACTTAGGATTCTGGAAGTTAGTCAGAGCATACACACGGTTGAGCGATGTGTTGAGAAGAATTATATCGTTCGGGTCGGTGCAAGCTATAACCTTGTTCTCACGGTCGTATGTCATGACCATCGAGTCACGAAGTTCGGGATCACCATCATTCATGTAGCACATCATCTGATAGATATACCATGATACATAGTTACCGATATAGTAACCGGACTCAAATACCACTGTATCACCTTCGATGCGGCCGTGTATAACAGCTTCGGGAAGCAGAGGTGTAAGGTTGGTTACATATACATACTCGTCGTCGAAAGCCACATCAACGTAGTCGGCAAGACCATTGTGGAAGAAAGCCCACTTTTCAGTCTCCAGACCTTCGGGCATAGTAAACATCTCCTGATCGAGACGAGTCCATTCCTGCCAGCAATCGCCGTAATAAGCCCATGTGCCATCATCTGTAGTCAGACCTACCATTTTGTCAGGATAAGCCCATGTACCATCCTCAAGCTGTGTGTGGTCATAACCGAGATCAAGTGAGATTTTGTCACCGTCAACAGTATAGTAGAGAGTCTGTTCCTCAGCAGGCACAAAATAGCGCTTGCCTTCTTCATCTATCTCTGCATCCAATATACGGGCATAGAAATTTACTACCGTAGGATTACCCTCTTCATCTTTGCTATCCTCCTGATAAATGATTTGAGGAAGATCTACACGGATTCTGTCACCTTCACGCTCACCCTTAAAATAGGCGTTATAGGTAAGACCACCGATAGGGTTCTTAAGATAAACGAAGCCGTCATCACCTTCTACAATCTGTCCGGCCTGGTCATCCTGCGAAGTGAACATAAGATACATACCGTAATACAGAATGTAGCCTAAGCTGTTACGGCTGTAGTTGATCTGCTTTCCTGCCGGTGCTTCAGTGATGATAGGATCAGCAAGTGCCTCCTTAGCGATAACCTTTGCAGGTCCGGCGGGCTTCATAGCATCGACAAGAGAGATGCTGGTACGCTGTGAAAGGTCAAGCGGCTTGTCATTTAAGCCGATACTCTGCGCGTCTGTCAAGGTGACGGCACTCATGCTACCGGCCAGCATAAGGCTTGCCGTAAGCAAAGTAAAATTCTTCATAATTAGAACTTTAGGTTATTAATGAATATGAAGGGATTATAGTAATACTATCTACAAATTTAAATCCAAATACAATGGTCAAAACTCACCGTAAGATAGGTATCAACGCCATAAAAGGATAAATTACAGCTGCAAAAGTAGTTAATTTTACTTAACACAGCAACTTTTATCAATATTTTTTTATCAATTTTAATTATTAACTTACTCTCTTCATACCTTCACATAGTCATTTCATCAGC
>CAMWKC010000185.1 GCA_947174735.1 uncultured Porphyromonadaceae bacterium | reverse complement strand
CGAAAATTTGATAATTCACCGAAAACCATTAACTTTGTAATGGCACTCATACAAATTAAACGAGAGTATCGCTTCGTTTAATTTTTTTCAAAATCAGCTATTAAAGTACAACTTTAAATAATTTAAACCATCAGTATATAATCTCTCAAACCATGAGTATCACTATCGATAGATTACTGGCTCCCAAAGTTTTGGATGCGCAAAAATATTTCCCTGTAATTACAATTACAGGTCCGCGCCAGTCGGGTAAGACTTATCTGTGTCGGCATCTTTTTCCCGAATATCGATATGTCAATCTTGAGGATATCACTTTTAGGGCTCTCTGCGCTCAAGATCCAACCGGTTTTCTTGACAGCCTTGGGAAATATGTCATTATTGACGAAGTACAAAATGTGCCTGATATTCTTTCAATGATTCAAGTCAGGGTTGACGAAGATAAAGACAAACGTTACATCCTGACCGGCAGCAGTAATTTCTCCTTGCTTCGGTCTATCTCCCAATCCTTGGCGGGACGCACAGCACTGTTTACACTTCTACCGTTCTCTCTAAAGGAAATTGATGGTATGGCACGGGATGAGTCGATCGACAACATATTATTACAAGGTTTATATCCAAGAGTGATTGCAGAGAATATGCCATCTGATTTGTATTACAGGAGTTACTATAACACGTATGTTGAACGCGATCTGAGAGACCTGTTGAAAGTAAAGAATATCGTTGCGTTCGATACGTTCATACGGCTACTCGCAGCAAGAGTAGGATCGGAATTTAACGCCTCGGCACTTGCCCGCGAAGTGGGAGTCTCATCTGTAACTATTAAGGAATGGTTCTCAATTCTAATGACTTCCTATATTGTGGTCCCACTGCAGCCCTTTTTCAGAAATATCTCTAAACAGCTCACAAAGATGCCTAAGATATATTTCTATGATACCGGATTACTCTGCTTTCTTCTCGGTATTGACTCAAAAGAAAAACTTGAATCTCATTATCTGAGAGGAACCTTATTTGAAAATCTTGCTATTTGTGAGCTACTGAAAAGGAGTTACAACGATGGTAAGGAACCACGTTTATATTTCTACCGTGAAAAGTCAGGTATTGAGATTGATGCGATTTCAGAAAATGGCTCAGAACTGCATCTTTATGAAATCAAATCAAGAGCCTCTATTCAGGCTGACGATTACAAGAACATGAACGAACTCGAATCCAAAGTTTCGCAACCTATCAGAAAAACTATCATCTATGATGGCGACACCATCTCAACGTCAGCCGTAAATATACGTGAAATTTAACACCTCGAACGGCGAGATTATCGTCGCCACGCTACACGAGCCGTCATCAAATAACCCCGCTCAAGTTCCTCACACTACAAGGCACATGGCTAAGGCCGTGTGCTTTGTATCTTTTTTAGAAAATTAATATTGTAGAATAAATTGCTAACAAGAGCGTCTAATCGGGATATTTTGCTTATTTTTGCACTATCCGACGGAGGAGAAATACCGCCGGAGAAGAAAAGTGTCAAGCTTTCTTTCTCAGCAAGACGAATCGCCAATTCAATAACAGACTGAGATAGAGTGAGATTAGACGCTCTTTCTGTTTTGTAGTATCAGTTGATGCGACCGCTGTTGTCGTATCTTAGCATACGCAATTCAGAGAGGGGCAGTTTATTCTACCCTCATATATCATTCAGTCTGTAGGCTTTGGCGAGCCTGTCTTGCTATGATAGAGGTGCGATAAATTCCCCTCTTTTCTTATGCGCAGTAATATCGCTATTTAGGGGATTATTAGCGAGTTAATCTGAATCAAGGTAAATGAATCTCAAGAAATTATTCCTCTTTATCGGTGTAGTCTTTTCATTAATATTTCCGGTAAAAAGCTATGGCGAACAATTGTCCATAGGACAAACTACTACCGTCTATCTCGATGTGTCCCTGCCGTCAGGAGGATGGCTTACCTCGGCCGATTGGTCAACCGATGTTGTCGGGCTTAATTGTTTTAACGGCGGAACATGGGGTACAGGACTCAGAGTTGACGGATACTGGTCAGACATTGCAACCTTGGAATGTTCATATACCTACTCTTATTATGGTTATGATGGAAACATACATGTAGGAAGCGGTACTGAATGTTGGTTTTACACATGTAAAGGTTATCCTGTATCTATCAGCCCTACAAGCGTAACGTTGAACAAGGGCGAAAAGGCGACACTGACATTCAAGATCTCAGGTGCCAAACTCGGTACTCTCGCGGCCCGTTGGGTGAGCAGCGATACAAAAGTGGCCTCGGTGTATGCCGATGATGACTATTCGGCAACAGTGACTGCTAAATACCCGGGAACAAGCGTTATAACCTGCTACTCATATATGGGTGAGCCAGTGGAATGTCTCGTAACCGTAAATTCATTTCCTCCTACAGGAATCACGGTTTCACCCACTGCTGTTGAGGTCAAAGAGGGAAAAACGGTACAACTTAGGTCTACCTTAACGCCTGACGGGGCATCGGCAACCTGCACGTGGAGAACCGACAACTCGTCAATTGCGACGGTTCAAAATGGTAAAGTAACAGGAGTTTCAGCCGGCAAGACAAAAATATGGGTAAGCACCAACAACGGACTTTCAGCGTTCTCAGAAGTAACAGTCATTTCAAATAAACCTACAGGCGTAGCTGTTTCGCCCACCCAGGCCGTAATTTTTGAAGGGAAAACTGTACAGCTTAAAGCTACCTTGACTCCCGAAGATGCTGTGGCAACATGCACGTGGAGAACCGATAATCCATCAATTGCGACGGTTCAGAACGGCATCGTTACAGGAGTTTCAGCCGGTAAGACAAAAATATGGGTAAGCACTAACAATGGACTCTCGGCGTTCTCGGAAGTATCAGTCGTTGCACGACCTGTTTCTTCTTCACTTTCAGGAGCAGGCACTGAGGAGTCACCGTATATCATCGCTTCAGCCGCAGATTTACGATATTTATCTGACAAAGTTAATAGCGGTACTACATTTGAGGGCAATTACTTCAAGCAGACGGCCGACATAACCATCAACTCGGCGCCCTATGATTCTGAAGAATTTAAGACTCAGGAACTATGGATTCCCATAGGAAAAGATATAAATCATCCATTTAAAGGCGTTTATAATGGAGATAATCATACTATCTCGGGTATCTGCATTGTAGATAATCCAGAGTTATATGATTCAGATAATTGTTATGGTTTGTTTGGTTATACGTATAATGCTTCTATATTGAATGTTAGAATTAGTAATAGCTATATTAATTCTGACTTAAAATCTGTAGCAGCTGTGATAAATTATGCAGAAGGTTATTCCGGCAGTATTAGCAATTGTCATGTCGTTAATAGTTATATACGGGGAATTAATGCTGCAGGCATTGCTTGTTTATCGTATAGAGACATATATAAATGCTCAAATTCGGCTACAATAGTTGGCCTTACTTATGCTGCCGGTATTATAAGAAGCGGTAATCTTTGCAAGTTATATAATTGTGTAAACCTGGGTGCAGTAACAGCTATTTCAAATACCGCCGCCGGAATCGCTCAGGTAACAAATGGTTCTATATACAATTGTTACAATGGCGGAACAATAAGCAGCCAAAATGGCTCCGTCGGTGGTATTGTTGGAAGTGGTATTAAGCTAGGATCACATGCATCCCCGCAAATAAAGAATTGTACAAATTATGGTAAACTTATCACTAATTCTTCGACTTATGGAACAGCCGGGATAATATATGAGTGTAAACGTGGGAGTTGCTCGGTTAAAAACAGCTACTGCGTAAATGACAACAAAGCGGTAGGAATAACATCTAATATAGCTATATCTAATGTCAAAAGCATAACTGAAGTTGAAATGAAATCAACAGCGACATTGGAGGCTCTTAACAAAATAGCTGATGAAGAAGGTTACAGCAAATGGGTGGCGGGTAAAGATGGTTTTCCCGTATTTGATTGGTATATTGACTTAATTGAAAGTATGGAAGAGAAAGAGCCAACTTTACATTCTCTTGGCGAAGCTCTTGAAAAAGCTGCTCTTCTTTCAAATAAGGAATACAGCGAGCCTTATGTTATCGCATTTGAGCCTGTAATAACATATATCGGAGGGGCGAGCAACCATATAGCCCAGGATGGCAAATACAGCATCATATATAAAGGAGACCTCGGGCTCAAGCCCGGACAAACGGTCAAAAAGGGCTGGAAAGCAAGACTTTATAATTTCAACGGCCTGCTTGAACTCGTTCCTGTGGAAGATGCCGTAATATCAGGCGGCGAAACAGGGAATGTCCCGGCCCCGGTGGTTATACGTAATGCTAATGAGATAAATAACAGCCTTATTAGCGCTGTGGTGCTCATGTACAATGTCACCTTTAATTCTGATACCCCGAGCTCCCGCACAACTTATACAGGCACGGTCGGAAATCAGACTATGATTTTTTATAACAGTTACTCTTTACCATCGCAACCCGCCGGCACGTATAATGTACTTGCTACCGTAGGTTCGTACAATAATCTGCAGATTCAGCCAATTGAATTTACTAAACCTCAGGCCTCGGTCGATGAGATTGAGACGGACGATGAACCGGTAGAATATTTTGATCTAAAGGGTCTCCCGGTTGAGAACCCGTCTAACGGCGATATCCTTATTCGCCGTAAGGGCAAAAAAGTTGAAAAGATTTTCGTGAAATAAATCACTAAATGAATAGAACTCAGATAGCAAAGATATGGGTTACCGATTCAGCTATTTGGATCGAATTAAATGATGGTCGCAGGGGTAAGGAACTGTTCGCTGATTATCCGAGGCTTAGACTGGCCAACGACAATCAGCGACGCAATTACCGCCTGTCGTATTTCGGAATCCACTGGCCCGAAATAGATGAGGACCTATCGTTTGAGGGTTTCTTTCATAAAGTTTAAGTTAAACATGATTAAAAGTGTATTCAATTAAATTAATTATTGTTAAAAGTATCAGCGATAAGGTGGAATGATGGGCGTAGAGGTTGACATGTCGGCTCAAAATCACTACCTTTGTAATAGAATCAAGAGGAGGAGGCCCGCGGGCTTCCTC
>CAMWKC010000184.1 GCA_947174735.1 uncultured Porphyromonadaceae bacterium | reverse complement strand
TGCCACGACCATAGTCACGAATAGTTACCTCACCATCTTCACTGACTGAGATATCGATACGCTTGCCGGCCCCCATATTAAATTCGTCAATAGAATTGTCGACTACCTCCTTAATAAGGACATAAATGCCATCCTCGGGCTGTGAGCCGTCACCTAATTTGCCTATATACATACCGGGACGGCGACGTATGTGCTCGTTCCATGACAGAGTCTGGATAGCTGCGTCGTCATAGCTGCCTGCTTCGCTACTTCTACTTGTATTATCGGAAGCAGGTATATCAGAAGTCAGATTATCGGATACTGTTACCTGAGTTTCAGAATCTGAAGAAAGAGTGTTGTCTGTATAATCGAAAAGATCTGTGTTATCTGCCATAGCGTGAGAAAGATTTGTCAGAAATACGACTCACTCCATAAGTGTGAGTTCAGGCTGCCATAATGTAAGGCTACACGGCGCTGAGGTTCACTTATGGAGTGCAAAGTTAATAAAAAATACTGAAAATGCGAGGTCGCTGAAGTGCAATTTGGATAATGAACAAATGCAGTCTGATAATAGTTAAAATAAGAAAAAGTATATAAAACCTTCTAATAATATCTGATTATGGTAACCTTTACAAGTGCTATCAAAGATTTTTATAGCAAATATGTTGATTTTTCAGGCCGTGCCAGCCGTGCACAGTATTGGTGGGTAGCTCTCTACATACTGATAGTAGAGGGTGTGTGCACAGCTTTCATGGGCTCTGCGGGTGAAGGCCTTTGGTATAACTTATGGTACGGCGTATTAGGACTTTTCGGCCTTATCAATATATTACCCGGTTTGGGTCTGTCAGTACGTCGTCTGCATGACACCGGCCGTGGCGGCGGCTGGATTTTTATCAATTTAGTACCGCTTATCGGTAGTATATGGTTTCTCGTACTGATGCTTCTGCCAAGTCAGGGAAGCAACCGCTTCGGTCAACCTGTAGACTAAATTGCGGATGAAAAATTACACAGACAGTTACTGTTCTTTATAAATAAGAGCTACTGCCGAAGAGGCTATACCTTCCTGCCGGCCTGTAAAACCGAGTCGTTCTGTGGTTGTTGCCTTAACTGAAACACATTCCACATCAATATTCATGACGTCAGCTAAACACCGGCGCATATCGTCGATATAAGGTTTAAGCTTCGGACGCTCGGCCATTATAGTAATGTCTACATTACCGATTTTCCATCCGTCACGGCCTATAAGAGTGCATACCTCGGCAAGCAGTCGCTTGCTGTCGGCACCCTTGTAGGCCGGATCAGTATCCGGAAAATGGTAGCCTATGTCGCGTCTTGCAGCTGCTCCGAGTAGAGCATCACACAAGGCGTGAATGGCTACGTCCGCATCACTGTGACCTAATAAGCCGAGTGTATATTCAAGCTTTATGCCGCACAGCCAAAGTTCGCGGTCTTCGACCAGACGGTGTACATCGTACCCCTGGCCAACACGAAAAGGAAACATAAGTTTTCAGTATTAAATCAACGACGACGTTTTCCAAGCAGGTCACGCAGACCGTCCATATCAAATGTAAGTGTAAAACGCAGAGTCTGGTCAAGAGGCGAGCTCTGAGCCGTAGCTAACATATAGGAAGCATCGAGCTGAACCACATTGAGCGAGAAACCGGCACCGAAGCCGAAGTAGGAACGACCACCCTTGTTGGCATTTTCGTAGTTATAACCCAATCGTACAAAGAACTGCTGATTATAGGCATACTCTGCACCTACTGAAACATTTATTTCCTGTAGCTCCTCTTTAAAACCATTGGGGGCATCGGAGAAACTTTTAAAAATACCTGTGATAGGAGACATGTGCTCCCACTCATCCAGAGCCGCATAGTATTTATCCTGTCCTTCAGTAGTACTCATATCGTAGTCCCTCTCACGCGGTTTGGTAGGTACCATAAGTTTATTAAGATCGAGACCGAAAGCTAATGTATTGAAATCAGCTAAAGGAAACATAAAATTAGCACCCAGACGTAGATTGGTAGGTAGAAATGCATAGTTATCACCATTGTCATAGCTGACCTTAGTACCAATGTTCGAAATATCGAAACCCCACGAAAACTGACACTCGTTGCGTCCTATCATGGGATAAGCTACATGGTAGCCAGAAATATCAACAGAGAATGCAGAGGCAGCTGTGTTTCCAACCTCGTTATCTGAAGTACCTTCATACGAAAGGTCAGAGAGAATGTAGCGCAGCACTACACCCATAGAAAAGCTTTCGGATAGCTTACGGGAATAACCTAAGTCAAAAGCCATCTCGTAAGGGTTAATAGTCTGGACATTATTGAATTCCTCAGTGCTCAATGTCACCTCTCCGAGTGAGAAATAGCGGAGCGAAGCACTGAGTGCCTGATTATCAGTCTGGCCTAATTTCCAGTAACCGGACAGATTGGCAAGAAAGATGTCGTTGACAATCTTACGCAACCATGGAGTGTAGCTTAACGACAAAGCAGCCTCGCTGTAGGCGAAAGCATATTTCGAAGGATTCCAGAACTGTGAGTTGGCATCCGGGTCAGTGGCCGCACCTAAGTTGCCTAAAGCACTTCCGCGTGCGTCAGGAGCTATACTCAGTGTTGTGACACCCGTATTGACCGGGTTGAACTCGTTATCTTTTATGTCATTCTGTGCCGAGGCGGCCGTCGGACCCAGCATGAGGCATATCAGCAAAAAGGCCGCCAGCCTGACTTTTAATCTCATGAATGTCGGTTTAGAGTGTAAAAACAAAATAAGTAGTCCCGATAAGTCGGACTACTTATTATAACTTCGCATCAGCGTATTTATTGCATAGAATCGCGCGGTAGTTCAGACCACAGGTACTCTGATAGCAGTACTAAAGTCATAATAACCGTTGGTAGCCCGACTACGTACATAAGCACGATACATACCGGGTTTCACCCGATGTCCGTTGTTGTCACAGACGTTCCATACAATACGTTCACTGTTAATCGGTAGAGAGACTAATGTATTCCCGTTACTGTCAGCAATGACCAGTTCTGATTCAGCCGCTGATAAATCTTCTATAACGAAAGAAGCTTCGTCACCGACAGCAAATCCCCGTTCAAGGGTAAGAATACAGGGCAGGGTAGCCTGGCCTACATTGAATGTCAGTTCAGCAGTTGTGCTGTTTCCGGCGTCGTCGCGCACTGTGACACGGGCACTGTGCCTACCTTCGCTAAGGTGTGATACATCTACGCGGCGCTGCTGTGTCTGTGTATCATGGTCGAAACGTACTTCGGTAGTATTGCCCGGAGCCCAGTACAGACCGTCGAGATCCAGTCTGAATGGGTCGTTATCAAGAGCAGCATTAACCGGCAGACAGGTGTCATCACTTACTGTTATATACAGACACCTGCTTATATTATCATAAGTGAGGTTTTCTATTACCGGAGCTTTAAAGTCGGCGGGTACTTCATTTGCTTCGGCATCGCCAAGTGTCACTGTAAGGCTGCCTGTAGCACCTTTATGGTTAGCGGCATCGTAAGCCGAAAGTACCACACGGCATGACTTATCTGTATGTTGGCGGAGAGAGCGGCTTACAGGAAGTCGTAATTTAAACCGGCCTTCTTTTACACTGCATGATGTCATAGTTGAAAGACGGTCACGGTAAGGTACATCGAGTTTTATCTTTTCCGATCCTGTGACTAAATCCTGTGAAGTCTGTATTTCCTCAGGTTCCATAAGGCGCGCCACAAGTTCACCTTCAAAGTCATCACAAGGATTACCTTCTTCTGTGACTATCTGTCCCGAGATTTCAACTATTTCGCCCGGTATTACGACACTATTTTCTGTCTCGGCACGTGCTGACAGGAGACCTACCGGAAAGACCAGAGCGGGATCGCACATAAGCTGATAGGCCAGCTCGTTATTATATTTACAGTTGGAAAGTGTGGCCGCCCATACTTCACCTATACTGAGAGGTGTCTGATGTAATGTGCTTTTGAGAGAGCCATTCGAACGGAACATGTTGTTGAAGAACATCTTCATCATTTCCATATTCTGTCCCGACCATGTTGAGCGTGAGGCTATAAGCATACCTATGGCTCCGTTATGCGAACCGTAAGTAAGCAAATCGGCCATACCGCGCTGGCCTGTGTCGAAACCTGTAAGAGTACAGGCGGCAAAAATCATAAACGGCAGATGAGTGTTGTTCAGTCGGGCTGCATGGGTAGTGTTGAAGAAATGCTCATCAGGGCCGAGCATCGTAGGTGAGCCGTGACCTATATATATGCCTACTAACTTACCGGCCTCAAGATACTGTTCAAGACGCTGACGTGCCTGGTCGTTGCCGTAGGCATCTATAACTAACAGTGAAGATGTGAGACCACCTGCACTTGCCTGCTCGATATGTGTGCTCAGATCACGTGCCTGAGTATCGTGGGTGTGATGATCTCCGATACCTCCTACAGCTAAAAATTCTCCTAAGGTATAGGCCCAGCTGTCATCAGTAAGAAAATCGGTAATTTTATGTATTATCGTTTCTGCTTCGGCTCCGAATCGGCAAGGCAATACACCTACACCTACGTCTACTTTCATCTGCTCTATGGGAGTATCACCGCAATAATCAGCCAATATACCGAGATAACTATTGATATTATTCGATACATGCTCACGCGATGAGCGCGTGTCCTGAAGGGCTATTATAGTCTCGAGATAATCCTGTTCGCCTCTGAAGCCTCTGACATCAGAACTCATAGGACCGAAAAGAAGTACATTTTTCAGGGAATGAGGAGCATCATGAAACAGTCTTACTGCGCTGCGGTAAGCCATCGGGTCAGGTATACCGGCTGAGAACTCATTATATAATTCGCCTACTGTAGCTACCGCTACTTTCAATCCCTGTAAGTGGCGGTGTGTGTCCGCTAAGGTTTCGGCATAACTGAGCAATGAGGGTACAGTTATAATAAGCAGGTCAGCCCCTTCTGTAGCAAGCTCATGTATCCGACGTATTGACATGTCGGCAGCTTCAGCTATCGGTCCTTCGGGTGAAGGCTGCGTAAGGGTAGGATTCATAACCAGTACACGCGGGTCATCACAGTAGGCAGTCATAGCC
>CAMWKC010000183.1 GCA_947174735.1 uncultured Porphyromonadaceae bacterium | reverse complement strand
CGTGTGGACTGATTGAGAGCTGTAAGATCAATCTTACCTACCACACGCAGTTCCGGCTGACCTGCCGGAGTATTGAGACGGAACACATTCGAGCTGGCCGGTGTCTCGGCAGCTGCCGGAGCTGGGGCCGGAGCCGGAGTTTCCTGCTTTACTTCAGGCTTTATTTCAGGTTTAGCCGGAGTTACCGTCGGTTTCGGAGGCTGTACGGGTTTAGGCTGCTGTGCCTTAGGCGCCGCTTGTTGTGCAGGTTTCGGAGGCTGCTGTGTAGGCTTCTGTTGCTGTGGCTGCTGAGACCCGCTACGCTCTGACCTCCGCTGTGAGTCATCACGGCGACCTGAACGGTTGCGGTCACGATCACGGTCACGGCGTGAGTTTTCGCCGGAACGCCCCTGACGGTCAGAACCGCTTTTTTCGTTTTTCACAACAGTATCGCCGGTAGGCTTGACCATTGGACGGCCCGGATTTGAAAGGTCTATTTTACCAAGAATTTTTGGTCCGCGTGGTGCTGGTGCCTCAGTAGATACTTCGGCTGTACGTTCAGTTTTAGACGCCCTTTTCTCATCGCGGCGGGTGCTGGTGTATTTATCGGTCTCGGCTTTGAATCGCTGGTCGGTACTGAATTCCTTGTTGAGCAGGTTCACAGCGGCATCGTCGATCCTTGCGTTAGGATCGGCGCTAACCTGAATACCATGCTTGGCCAGGAATTCGACGGCGGTCTTTACACCGACGTTGAGTTCTTTTGCTACTTTATTGATTTTTGGCATATATGCTGTTGTGTGATTTAACTGGATAGTGAAGCAGAGAGGTATAAAGGCCGTCGTTACAGCGGTCGTCCGGACGTCAGTCGTCGAACTCGGCGTGGAGCACCTGCATTACATGTTGCAGGGTCGTATCCTCGAGGTCAGCCTGATCAAGAAGTTCCATCGGGGCGTTGAGTACAGCCTTAGCTGTATCGACACCGAGGTTTTTGAGACTTTCAATTACCCAGTCGTCGATTTCATCGCGGAACTCGTCAAGATAGATGTCTTCCTCGCCCTCTGCTATATCGCGGAATACATCTATATTATAACCCGTAAGCATCATAGCTAATTTTATATTGAGACCGCCTTTGCCTATGGCAAGCGATACCTCATCCGGGTGCATGAATACTTCGGCCTTCTTTGTCTCTTCATTAAGACGTATGGAAGTTATCTTAGCCGGACTGAGAGCACGCTGTATAAACAGCTGCGGATTACCTGTATAGGAAATGACGTCGATATTTTCATTACGCAACTCACGTACTATGCCGTGTATGCGGCTTCCTTTGATACCTACACAAGCGCCGACAGGATCGATATGATCATCATAACTCTCAACAGCTATCTTAGCACGCTCACCCGGAATACGGGCTACTGCCTTAATAGTGATAAGACCATCGTGAATCTCAGGTACTTCCTGTTCAAACAGACGACATAGGAAACGTTCATCGGTACGGCTTACGATAACCTTCGGATTATTATTGGTATTATCGACACGCTTCACTATGGCACGCACTGTATCACCTTTATGGAAGAAGTCGCCGGGTATCTGCTCTTCTTTCGGCATCATCAGTTCGTTCTGGTCTTCGTCTATCAGAAGCATCTCACGTTTCCATATCTGATGTACTTCTCCGGTAATAATTTCTCCTTCGAGTTCTTTGAACTTGGAGAATATTGCGTCTTTCTGAAGTTCGAGTATCTTGGCCTGTAGCGTCTGGCGCAGATTGAGTATGGCACGGCGTCCGAAGTCAGCAAAGATAATCTCTTTGGCCACGTCTTCACCTATCTCACACTCTGGGTCTATTTCGCGTGCTTCGGTGAGGCCGATTTCCATATTAGGATTGTCGACCTGGCCGTCAGGCTTAACTGTCAGATTCTGGTATATCTCACAGTCACCTTTATCAGGGTTCATGATAACGTCGAAGTTCTCGTCTGTACCGAACATCTTTGCCAGAACGTTACGGAACGATTCTTCGAGCACGCTTATCATGGTGGTCTTGTCTATATTCTTGAGGTCTTTAAATTCAGTGAACCTATCGACCATATTTACGCTTTCAGCTTTTTTTGCCATAAGACTATTAAGTGGGTTGAAGTTTGATTGGTGGGGTGTAACGGCGCAACCGTTCTGTCCTGACGGAAGCAGAATATATACGCCTGGTGAGGGTGACTCAGAATTCGAGATGATACTGTGCCTGACGTATGTCGGTATATGGCAAACGCTCGTGGACGGTTTCGAGGACGGGTTTCTTTGAACCTTCTTTTCTGATCTTCTGCTGCATTTCTATCTCACAGCCTTCTGCGTCAGCATCGGTAAGAGTACCCTTGAGTTTACGTCCGTCAGTGGTAAGGATTTCCACCGGATTACCGATATTTTTCTCATATTGGCGTATAACCTTGAAGGGAGTGGTAAGTCCGGCTGAACCTACTTCGAGTTCATAGTCTTCAACATCACGGTCAAAGGCTGACTCTATCTTACGGGTCAGGTCTATGCAGGCGTCAATATCGACGGGTTGCATGGAGTCTATTTCCACTTTGATTTCGTTGTCAGCACTTATGACGACTTCGACAAGGAACATGTCTGTGTCGGCGAGCTGGCTTTCTATGAATTGGGTCAGGGCTTGCTTGTCTATCATATTACACCAATAAAAGGAGCATATTACACTAAGTAAAGGTATATTACACCAATAAAAAGGAGGAGACGTATCGTCCCCTCCGGAATTTCACTGCAAAGATAGTAATTATTATGCTTATATCCGATTTTACAGCTCTGTAAAGACAGCAAATAGATAGTTTATTAAGTTATTTTAACTATTACAATTAAAATTTAAACATTATTTAACTTCATTTTAGTTAAACTTCCAGCGTATTACCTTCTCTATTCAGTTCCTTTTTTTACCTTGCGAAACTATCCCGATACAAAAAATGCTATTCAGGCTGAAATTGAAATTTAAACCAGTAAAGTGTCTTTCGGCTTTTGTGCACAAGTTTCAGCTCGCTGATAAATACCTTACTTCTATCTATGCTTCAAGGCTTTAGCTTCATAGAATTATGTATTCTCTGCTTTTAAGCTAACTCTGCATCTATGTTAGTCAGGAACTGTGCTATAGCCCCGTTTGAGCTGATAATTTTCTTCAAAAATTCACCGGGGGGCATCTGGCGTTCCACAGCTGGCGCTTCACTTACCTCGATAGTCAGGGTAAGAAGATCGTTACGCAACCGGTCGCGAAGAAAAGGCATTAAGGTCGTCATAGCCGATTCGAAGGCCTGTTGCTGTGCCGGATGACTTACCATAATTCGCCAGTTAGTAGCCGTTATAGCCTGAGGAGTAGCGGTACGCATGGCGTTGGTAAGTATGTGCAACGTAGGATGAGCAATAATAAACTGTTGCCAGGCAAGATTAAAGGCCTCGGGAGTAAAGGACTCTGAACGCTGCTCAAGCGAAGCAACCGGAGCTATATGCGACGTGTCGGAAATACGTATCGTTCTTGGTGGCCCTTTGGGTACTGTGCGCGTAGGTTGCGGTGAAATAGGCCGCATCGCCGGTGAACCTGCCGGTCTTGTCTGCATAGCCGGTGGAATTGGATTACCACCGGCCGTCGGTGACGATACCGGTGATTGGGGATATTGTGGGGTACTCGGCCTGTCGGTTGATGTCTGGTGAATCTGTGAAGATGTCTGCGACGGTGAAACAGTTGACTGAGCAGAGCTTGTTGTCGGCTGCGCAGAGGTTACAGCAGAAGGAGATGTTACAGGAGGAGGTGTGACGACCGTATTCGGTTGGCTCGTTACAGCAGATTCCTGTGGTTGAGGTGTAGGTTTCTGTGAATTCTGCGGCTGATGTATAGCACGTAAAGGTACTTCATTGTCTATAGCATCAAAGGGCGGAGTAGCCGGAGTCAGTAATTGACATAACCGTATGAGTGTTAGTTCGACAAGCAGGCGTTTGTCAGAAGCTGTGCGGTAATTAATATCACAGTCGTTAAGCAGACGCAGGGCTGCGTAATACCATTGTAGCGGAAGTGTCAGTGCCTGCTGTGCATAACGTTCGCCTACTTCGTGAGCTACTTCAAGCAAAGGCAGTGTCCGTCGGTCTGCAGCTACCATAAGATCACGTACGTGTGCCGCTAATCCGTTAATGAAAAAAAGCGAGTCGAAACCTTTATCACGTATCTCTTTATACAGCAGTAATGAAGCTGCGACATCACCTGTACGAAAAGCATCTATCAATCTGAAATAATACTCATAATCCAGTACATTCAGGTTTGCTATAGTAGCTTCATAAGTTATATGTCCCATAGTCGACGCAGCCACCTGATCAAATATCGACAGTGCGTCACGCATAGCACCATCTGCCTTACGTGCTATGACATTAAGAGCGTCCGGTGTGGTTTCGATACCTTCCTGTGAGGCCACATAGCTAAGATGTGAGGCCATGTCGTCAATGGTAATACGTTTGAAGTCGTATATCTGACAACGGCTCAGAATCGTAGGCAGTACTTTATGCTTCTCTGTTGTAGCTAATATAAAGATAACGTATGAAGGTGGCTCCTCCAATGTTTTAAGAAAGGCGTTGAAGGCTGCCGACGAAAGCATGTGTACTTCGTCGATAATAAACACACGGTAGTGTCCTAAACGCGGCGGTACATTAACCTGATCGGTAATAGAGCGTATATCATCGACTGAATTGTTGGAAGCAGCATCAAGCTCGATTATATTGAAGGAATTGCCTTGCTCCATAGCCACACAGGCCTCACAGACACCACATGCCTCGCCATCTGCTGTAGGTGAGAGACAGTTGATAGTCTTCGCAAAGATACGGGCACACGAGGTTTTACCCACTCCACGCGGACCCGTGAAAAGATAAGCCTGAGCTAAACGTCGCGAGTCGATAGCGTTTTTGAGGGTGGTAGTGAGTGCTTTCTGACCTACTACTGAAGCGAAGGTAGCCGGTCTGTACTTACGTGCCGAAACTATATATGGAGTGTTTTCTGACATACCGTGTCCGTAATTGTGTATAAGACTCTTCCGAGCCTGTGATGGGTAAGTTGTATCGTCACAGAGACTAATCCATCTTTATAGACTATGAC
>CAMWKC010000182.1 GCA_947174735.1 uncultured Porphyromonadaceae bacterium | reverse complement strand
CTTGTACAGCAATAATAGAGAATCTATCCGGTTATTGACGACACGTCCGGCCAACATCTGCACAAAATCACTTATAGTCATTATATTAGGAGCCACCACTGTGAGGTCTTTAGACAATGTCTCTTTAAGATACTTCAGAAAAAAACGTCCGCTTCGCTTATTCGGAAACAACATACATATATCGGAATAATCACTATAGCGAAAAGCGTATGCCTCAGCAACTGATTTTAGAAAAGGTTTCGTTTCTTTTGATGATCTGACTTGCATATTTGAATGTGTATTGTCCAATAAAAACAAAATTAATACTTTTTTCTCATTAATCAAATACCTGTTTACAAGTTTCGGACCGCAATAATGTGCTATTATGTGGTATTATTGTTGTAGTATTATGAGGCGAGATTTGTAAATAATTTCAGTCAGTTTCAGACTTTGGCTGTTTCACCAGCGGTATCTTTAGCTTCAAGATACATCATTCTATATAGCCTCCCCTCTTTATTAGAATATATCATTTACATTTATTAGAGTATATCATTACAACATATATCCCGCCCGGCCGTATCTCCTAATTCTGTGTGCGAGCTTCAGCTCGCCCCATGTTCTCCCCATAACTTCCGCAATAAAAATCCTCTTTTCATAACCTATATGTCGGCCGAATTTATTATTTTTGCAGTCGTCAGCTGAGCTTTCTTTGGTCCTGAAGCTGTGCTGACCACAAACCTCTTACCCAATACCAACAAGCAGTAGCATAACCATGAGATTCTCCGACATCATCGGACACCATGAAATAAAGAACGCCCTACGTCGTATGGCCGACACGGGCCGTATTCCTCATGCAATCATGCTATCAGGCCCTGCCGGTATAGGTAAGACTCGCCTGGCACGGGCATTCGCTCAATACGTACACTGCTCTAACCGTCATAACGGAGACAGTTGCGGACGCTGTCCTTCCTGCATACAGCATCAGGCCCTTAACAATCCTGATATGCACTACATCTACCCGGTACTGCGTCAGTCAAATCCTAAGCGTTCCGTTTCGGCCGATTATGTAGAAGAATGGCGTAAGATGCTTGCTGAGGATAGTTATATGGACTCTTCGACATGGCTTACGCTACTTGATGCAGGCAATTCCCAGCCTGCCATATACGTAGACGAGGCCGATGACCTTAATGCTACAGCCGCTCTCTCAGCCTTCCGCGAGGATTACAAGATATTTCTTATTTGGCTCCCGGAACGTATGCGTCCTGAAACAGCCAACAAACTGCTAAAGCTTATCGAAGAACCTTTCGGAGATACTCTCTTCATACTCGTCAGCAATGACAGCGGCAATGTGTTGCCGACTATCTTCTCACGTACACAGCGTTTCAATCTCCGCCCGCTCACAGCAGCCGAACTTACCGACGCCTTGATAACTGAAGGTATAGACCGCCCTGTTGCCGAGACTGCTGCTCAGTTAGCAGAAGGTAGCCTGATTAATGCCCGTACCGTTGCCAAAACTGACAATGACACAGCCGAATTTGCAAATCTCTTCAAAGGTATGATGCGTGCTGCATACGCTCGTAAACTCGGCATGTTGCGTCAGCTCACAGACCAGGCTTCCGCCATGGGCCGCGAACGTCTGCGCAGTTTCCTTACTTATTGTGCCAGAATGGTACGTGAAAATTTTATCTGCAATCTCCATCAGGATACCCTCAATCTCATGACACCTGCAGAGCGTGAATTTTCCATACGTTTCGCGCCATTCATACACGAAGGCAACGCTCCTCAACTCCTCACCCAGTTCAGCCTGGCAGCTCGTGACATCGAACGTAATGCTAACGCCAAGATAATCATGTTTGACCTCGGACTTCACCTCTGTGCGCTTATTCGAGCCACGAAGCGACCTCCGGCGTGATTATAAATCTTATATTTTATAAGTTTTATAAGTCTTATAAATTTTATAAGTCTTATAAGAATTATAAGAATTACATTATCGCCTCTCTTATCTCTTCTGCCATTCCTACTACACCAATAACTCCCACAAATAAATTTCTATGAAACCTACTCTTTTCATCCTTGCTGCCGGTATGGGCAGCCGTTACGGTGGTCTCAAGCAGCTTGATGGTCTTGGTCCTTCAGGCGAAACCATCATGGATTACTCCGTTTATGATGCCTTGCGTGCCGGTTTCGGCAAAATAGTATTTGTTATACGTCATGACTTTGAACAGGAATTCCGTGACAAAGTCATATCCAGATACGAAGGTCATATACCTGTTGAAGTGGTATTCCAGGATATAGATAATATTCCCGAAGGCTTCACCCGCAATCCCGAACGTAGCAAGCCCTGGGGCACCAATCATGCCGTTCTTATGGGTAAAGATGTCATCAAGGAACCGTTTGGTGTCATCAACGCCGATGACTATTACGGACCTGAAAGCTTCCGGATTCTTGCTGATTTCCTCCGTTCTGTCGAAGGTAAGAAAGGCGAATACTGCATGGTAGGCTTCCGTATCGAGAATACCCTTAGCGAGAACGGCGGTGTAAGCCGCGGCCTCTGCGAAGTATCACCGGAAGGCGAACTCACCGGAGTCACCGAATGTCACGGTATACAGCGTAAAGACGGCCGTCTGGTACAGACACTCGCTGACGGTAGCGAGGCTGAATTTCCAGAAGGCGCCAACGTGTCAATGAACATGTGGGGCTTTACTCCGGACTATTTTGATTATTCGGAACGCGAATTTATCGAATTCCTCAAAGAAAATGCTTCCGAACTGAAGGCTGAATTCTATATTCCCACTGTAGTCAACAATCTCATAAAGTCAGGCGAAGCCGTACTTAAAGTAAAGGAAACTCCTTCAAAATGGTTCGGTGTTACATACGCCGCCGACCGTCCGGCTACAGTTGCTCAGTTCAGAAAGCTTGTTGATGACGGTATATATCCTGTCAAGCTGTTTTCATAACTTTACTCTCTCAATTTATATGAAACAAAAAATTCTTGTCACCGGCGGTACCGGTTATATCGGTAGCCATACCGTAGTTGAACTTCAGCAAGCCGGATATGAGGTTGTAATTATTGATAATCTCTCAAACTCAAACATCGAAGTGCTCGACGGTATCGAACAGATTACCGGTATCCGTCCTGTCTTCGTTGAAGGTGACTGTACCGATATTGCTACTCTGCGCAAGCTATTCGAGAATAACCCGGGCATCAAAGGTATTATCAACTTCGCTGCCTCCAAAGCTGTCGGTGAGTCAGTACAGAAACCCCTTCTTTACTACCGTAATAACCTCAACACACTCATTAACCTCCTCGAGCTCATGCCTGAGTTTGGTGTCAAAGGCATAGTATTCTCCTCTTCCTGCACCGTTTACGGTGAACCTGATGTCAACCCGATTGACGAGACAGCTCCTATTAAACCTGCTACCTCACCATACGGCAATACCAAACAGATTTCGGAAGAGATTATTACCGACTACATAGCCTCAGGAGCTCCTATCAAGAGTATAATACTGCGTTACTTCAATCCCGTAGGTGCACATCCCAGCGCGCTTATCGGTGAACTTCCTCTTGGTGTACCTCAGAATCTTATACCGTATCTGACTCAGACGGCAGCCGGAATACGCAAGGAACTGACTGTATTCGGTGATGATTACAACACACCCGACGGCTCTTGCATCCGTGATTTTATAGACGTCGTGGATCTTGCCAAAGCTCACGTAATCGCCATGAGCCGTATGCTTGACGGTGAAGATAAAGACAGCATCGAAATCTTCAATCTCGGTACAGGCCGGGGTCTGTCAGTACTTGAGCTTATCGAATCATTCGAGCGCTCAACCGGTGTTAAGGTACCTCACCGTATCGGTCCGCGCCGTGCCGGTGATATAGAAAAGATATGGGCTGAGCCGACAAAAGCCAATACAGTTCTCGGATGGACTGCCCAGGTGCCTATCGACGATACTATGCGCAACGCATGGGCATGGCAACAACACCTGGCTGAAAAGAACAAATAAAACTTCCCAGACTCTCATCTCTCCTCTCTCATCTCTCAGCTCTTATCTCTTATCTCTCAGCTCTCTCCTCCCCCTGAAATACCAATCAGGTCAATCCCAACTTAACGGGGGCCGCCGACAACGGCCCCCGTATCATATAACCACTGCACAAAGCTCGTACTTCCGTCGAGTCCTTTACTTGCACAAAGTCTGCTTCCGTTAGAAATTCCGTCCGCGCGAAGCTTGTTTCCGTCCGGAGCTCTGCTCCGAAAGTAATAACCTGTAAACCAATGAATAAATTACTAAAGTCTCTGACCCTTCTCTATATTATGGCAACAACCGCCACAGCCGCTGCCCAAAGCGGCTCGGCAGCCTATTTCACAGACAACTATCTGCACCGCTTTCAGCTCAATCCCGCCATAGCCAACGAGCGCGACTTCGTAGGCTGCCCCCTTCTCGGCAATATCAGCATCGGTTTAGGAGGCAGTCTGCATATCAACAACCTCGTTTATGACTTCAAGGGCATGAAGGTCGTATTTACTGACTCCAATATCCCTGTTCAGCAAGTAGCCCGCCACACCAGAACTTCAAACAAACTTACCGCCATCCTCTCTGACAATCTGCTTGAAGCAGGATTCAGAATGGCAGGCGGTTACAGTACTGTCACACTGTCAGCTCATGCTCGTGGCGCCGCCGACATACCCGGCAGCCTTATGTTTATGCTTAAAGAGACTGTCAGCCGTTCGGAATTTCACATAGACCGGATGCGTATTAAAGCGTCTGCATATTTCCAGCTTGCTTTCAACCATTCGCACGATATAAGTACAGTCCCGGGGCTACGTATCGGAGCCACCCTAAAACTCCTTGCAGGACTCGGTTCAGCAGACGCCCGTTTTGGAAATGCCTCACTTCGACGCATTCCTCTGAATAATAAACAGGACATCTGGGAGATTTCAAGTCTTGCGCAAATTGAAGCTTCCGCACCGGGTCTCGAATACCGTGTGGCCTATAATCCCGTTAACGACTGTTATATCGTCAATGATCTTGATCTCACACGCCGTCAGATTGACGGTTGGGGTGCAGCCATTGACTTAGGGCTGACATATACGCGGAGCGCCTTTGAATTTTCCCTTGCCTT